>DASQIG010000429.1:0-4763 GCA_035631735.1 Burkholderiales bacterium
CCGAGGAGCCGCAAGCACAAGCCGAGGTCAAAGGCCTGCGTAACCGGATCCACGAGCTCGAAAGCGAGCGCACCGTGGCCGAGACGGCGCTCGCCCAGGCGGGCGCTGAGCTTCAGCAGGCGCGTGCGGAGATCACGAACCTGCGCGCCTCGGCGCGGCAGCTCGAAAGCCAGCTCGCCGGCGCCGAGGAGGCGCGCTCGCAAGCGCGCACCGAGCTGCTCGAGCTGCGCAGCAAACCGGTGGTGACCGAGCAGCCGCAATCGCAGGCCGAAATCGCAGGCCTGCGCCACCGGGTCAACGAGCTCGAATCCGAGCGCGCGGCCGTCGCGGGAGTGTTGTCGGAGGCGCGTGCCGAGCGCGAGCGGACGCGTGCCGAGCTCGAAGGCTTGCGCTCCAGGGTGAACGACCTCCAGATGGAACGCGCTGCTGCCGACGTGGCACAGGAACGCCGCAATGCCGAGGAGACGGAAGCCGAGGCCCGGCTGGCGGAAATCCAGGCGGCGATCGAGGATCTGCAAAAGCGCCGTGAAGACGCCGAGATCACAGTGACGGCGCTGCAGGCGAAAGTGCTCGAGGCGCAAGCGACGCTCGAAGCGGAAACGGAGCGCGCGCGCATCGCGGCCGAGCAAGCGCCGGCCGCGATGGCGGCGCCGGCCGAGCCCGCGGCACCGGTGGCTCCGCCCCGACCGATCGCGACGCTGCTCGTCGTGGCGTTCCTGTTCGGCGCGCTGGCGATGGGCGTTACGTACCTTCTGTTCCACCCTTGAAGGTCGCGATCCTCGACGACTACCACGACACGGTGCGCACGCTCGCGGTGTTCAGCAAGCTGGCGCAGCACGAAGTGCGCGTCTTTAACGACCATGTGCAGGACACCGACGCGCTCGCGGCGCGACTGCGCGGCAGCGAGGCGCTGGTACTGATCCGCGAGCGCACGCAGATCCGCGCGCCGCTGCTCGAGCGGCTGCCGCAGTTGAAGCTCATCAGCCAGCGCAGCGTCTATCCGCACATCGACATCGATGCCTGCACCCGCCTTGGCATCGTCGTCTCATCGAGCATGCATCCGGGCTCGCCGTCGTATTCGACCGCGGAGCTGACCTGGGCGCTGATCCTCGCCGCCGCGCGCGAGATCCCGCAGAATGTCGCCGGCCTGAAGGCGGGCAAGTGGCAGACCGGCATCGGCTCGACGTTGCGCGGGAAGACGCTCGGCGTCTTTGGCTATGGGCGGATCGGGGTCGAGGTGGCGAAGGTCGGCCACGCCATGGGCCTGCGGATCCTGGTCTGGGCGCGCGAAGCGTCGCGCGAGAAGGCCCGCGCGGATGGCTACGCCGTCGCGCCGAGCAAGGAGGCTTTCTTCGCCGAGAGCGATGTCATCACGCTGCACGTGCGCCTGGTGGAGGCGACGCGCGGCATCGTCACGCGCGCCGACCTCGCGCGCATGAAGCCGACGGCGATCTTCGTCAATACCAGCCGCGCGGGCCTGGTAGAGCCCGGCGCGCTGGTGGCGGCGCTAAAGGCCGGGCGCCCGGGGAAGGCGGCGGTCGACGTCTACGAGCACGAGCCGGTGCTGAACGCCGCTCACCCGCTGCTCGCGATGGACAACGTGGTCTGCACGCCGCACCTCGGCTACGTCACGCGCGAAGAATGGGAAGTGCAGTTCGCCGACATCTTCGACCAGATCCTCGCCTATGCGGCGGGGAAACCGATCAACGTCGTAAATCCAGACGTACTGAAGCGCGCTGGGTCCGCACGGCCGGCCTGACCAGCGTCGGGTGGAAGAACATCGGCCGGCGGTGCGCCACTGCCGGAAGAATGTAGGGCGCGTAATAGCTGCCCGTGCGGTAGTCGTCATAGGCCGGGGCCTGCGGCGCGGCCGCGGCGGCGTACGCCATCAGCTGCTGGCGCTGCAGCCATTCGGCGTCGAGCGCCGCCAGCCGTCGATCGACCGCGCCGGCCTGTACGGTTACCGGATCGGACGCATAGACCGAGATGCGGTCCTCCACCGGCTGCGCTTTCGCGGCATTCGGCGGCGGCGTGTTCGAGTAGTTGACCACGCCGCGCTCATCCACCCATTTGTACGTCTGGGCCTGCGCGAGCGGCGCCGCCATAGCGAGGAGGAGGAGGGCGAAGCGCAGCATGGTCGACAGCTTAAGCCCGCGGGCCTGACAAGCGGCTTGCGTCATCGCTTGCGCCGCGTATTCCGTCGCACTGCGGAATCGATCAGCACTTCCGCGGCCGCCCGGGCGGCGCGCGCCGCCCCCGGATCGCCGCGCACCAGCGCGGTGGCGAGCACGCCTTCGACCAGGAGCTGGAGCTGCGTCGCGAGCGCGTCCGGATCCTTGACCTGCAGCCGCTCGAGGAGCGCGCGGTACCACTGGCGGCGCTGCTCCTTGAACTGCACCGCGAGCGCGATGGCCGCATGCTTGCGATCGCCGATCTCGGTCACCGCGTTGACGAAGGGGCAGCCGCGGAAGCTGCCATCGGCCACCATCGCCGCGATGCGGTCGAAGTAGGCGAGGATCTGCTCGCGCGCCGGCGCGTCGGAGGGCGCGATATGCTTGAAGCGCGCCGTCAGGTACGCGGCAATGAGGTCGTCCTTGGTCGCGTAGTAGTTGTAGAGCGTCCGCTTGCTCACCCCGGCCTCGGCGGCGATGGTGTCGACGCCGACCGCACGGATGCCCTGCTCGTAGAACAGCTTGTCGGCGGCGGCGAGGATGCGCTCGCCCGGGGCGGCTTGCTTATACACAGGTCGGTTTACTTTCCGGTTGACAGCAGTATAGGCGATCGACGACCATAGGTAAACAGACCTGTTTACTTCGAGCGCCCCGCCATGACCGCCAATCGCCGCGCGATGCTGCTCCTCGTGCTCCTCTCCGGCCTGATCATCTCGCTCTGCATGGGCCTGCGCCAGAGCCTCGGCCTCTTCATGCGGCCGATGACGCTCGAATTGGGCATCTCGGCGGCGACCTTCGGCTTCTCGATCGCGCTGCAGAACATCGTCTGGGGGCTGTCGCAGCCGTTTGTCGGGGCACTGGCGGATCGTTACGGGCCGCGGCCGGTGCTGATCGCCACCGCGTTCACCTATGCGCTCGGGCTCGCGCTGATGGCGCACGCCGCCGCCTTTCCCGGGGCGCTGCACGTCGCGGGGTTTCTTGCCGGCATCGGCACCGCCGGCACGGGCTTCGGCATCCTGATCGGCACGGTATCGCGCGCTACACCGCCCGAGAAGCGGAGCCAGACCGTCGGCCTGGTCGCCGCCGCCGGTTCGCTCGGCACGCTGTTCATCGCACCGCTCGGGCAGTCGCTCATCAACGCGCACGGCTGGCAGACGGCGATGATGACCTTCGCGGCGATCGCGACCTCGATGGCGGTGCTGGCGCTGCCGATCCGCGAGCAGGCGCATGCGCTTGCTCCCACGGTGAAGCAGAAGCTCGGCGATGCGCTGCGCGATGCCATGGCGCATCGCGGCTACCTCTTCATGACGCTCGCCTTCTTCGCCTGCGGCTTCCAGCTCGTCTTCATCACCACGCACCTGCCCGCGTACCTGCAGCTCTGCGGCGTCGCTCCGGGCGTCGGCGCGAGCGCGCTCGCGCTCATCGGTCTATTCAACACGGTGGGCACCTACGGGTTTGGTTTGCTGGGCGCGCGCTACAGTCAGAAGCACCTGCTCGCGCTCATCTACCTGCTGCGCACGCTCTTCATCGTGGTGTTTCTCCTCGTGCCCGTGAGCGCGACCTCCACGCTCGTATTCGCGGCCGCGATGGGACTGCTCTGGCTCGGCGTCGCGCCGCTCGTCACCGGCATCATCGGGCGCGTGTTCGGCCTGGTGCACTTCAACACGCTCTACGGCATCGTGTTCCTGTCCCACCAGGTCGGCTCGTTCTTCGGCGCCTGGATGGGCGGTATCGTCTACGACCGCACCGGCAGCTACAACCTCGCCTGGGGCGCGCTGATCGTCATCGGCGTCACCGCGTTCGCGCTGCAGTGGCTGATGGACGAGCAGCCCCCGCGCGAGCGCGCGGGTCTCGCGCCGGCCGCGGCCTAGCTCAGCCGACGCCCTCGACGACGCGCATGTCGCGCTCGGCGCCGTTGCCGAGCGCCTTCAGCGCCTGTTGATAGTCGGGGCTGTCGTGCGCGGCGAGCACTTTCTGCACGCTATCGAACTCGAGGATCACCACGCGCTCCTTCACGCCCTGCTCGTAGGCCTGCGTGGGCGAGCCGCGCACGATGAAGCGCCCGCCCGCTTTCTCCATTGCCGGCCCGGCGAGCTTGGCGTAGGCGGCCCATTTTTGCTGGTCGTTGATCTTGCGGTAGGTGGTGACGAGATAGCCCTTGGCCATGCGCTCCTCCCGGGGTTGAAAAATCGGTGCCCGACCCCGATTTTGTCACCGCTTCGCGGGCTGCGGCGGCCCCTCGGGCTGCCCCGCGACCTGCTTCGCAGCCGGATCGATGTAGGACCATCTCGCGGTGGCTGTAGAGCGACGAGCCGCACTCGGCGCAGAAGTAGCGCATCAGGGTGCGGCCGCTGTCGGCCTGCTTCGCGTAGCGCTTCGGCGTGCCTCGCCGCAGCTTGAAATTTTCGGCGCGCACGAACGCCACCACGGCGCCGTGCGAGCCTGATGCGCGCTGGCAATCGGTGCAATGGCACTCGCGCAGCTCGGCGAGCGGCGCATCGATCGCATAGCGTATGGCGCCGCACAGGCAGCCGCCGGTATGAGCCATGGCTCCCCCCTCCGGTGTGGTGCGGCTACGATACGGCAATGCAC
>DASQIG010000430.1:0-2965 GCA_035631735.1 Burkholderiales bacterium
ATCGACATCGACAATCCCGGCACGGCGCTCGACCGCTCCGGCCATCCGAATCCGGTGCCGCGCATCGTCGGCAAGATCCGGCGGAAGCACCCGGTGGAGCTCGAGGACCTGCGATTCCTGAAGCGCCATACGACGCGCCAAGCGAAGATCACGGTGCCCGGGCCGTTCACGATGTCGCAGCAGGCGCAGAACGACTATTACCGCTCGGAGGAAGAAGCGGCAATCGACTATGCCGTCGCGGTGAACGAGGAGATCCGCGATCTCTTCGCCGCCGGCGCGGACGTGGTGCAGATCGACGAGCCTTATATGCAGGCGCGGCCGGAGAGGGCGCGCCAGTATGGCCTGCGGGCGCTCAATCGTGCGCTGGAGGGAATTAGCGGCACGACGGCTGTTCACATCTGCTTCGGCTATGCTGCCATCATCCACCAGCGGCCGTCGGGCTACTCGTTCCTGCCGGAGCTCGCCGGCTCGCCGGTGCAGCAGATCTCGATCGAGACCGCACAGTCAAACCTAGATACTGCGGTGCTGCAGAAGCTGCCGGGAAAGAAGATCATGGTCGGATGCATCGACCTTTCGGATATGCGCGTCGAGACGCCGCAGCAGGTGGCCGAGCGCATCCGGCGAGCGCTGACGCATGTGCGGCCGGAGGACGTGATCGTGGCGCCCGACTGCGGCATGAAATACCTGCCGCGCGACGTGGCGTACGGCAAGATGAAGGCAATGGTCGAGGGCGCGCGAGCGTTGCGCGCCGAATTTTCATCAAAGGAGGCCCATTGAAGAAGCTCGTAATTGCGACGCTGGTGCTCACTGGCTGCGCTGCCGACGGCGGCAGCTCCATCAACCGCCCGTACACCGAGGCGGGCGTGGTCCTGGGCGCCGCGAGCGGCGCGCTGCTCGGCGCCGTTGCCTACGGCACCGGTAACTCGAAGGCCGTGGTGCTCGGCGCCATCGGCGGCGGGCTCGCCGGCGGCGCGGTCGGCGCCTATATGGACAGCCAGCGCAAGGACCTGGAGAAGAACCTGGCGCACGAGATCACGCTGCACCAGGCGCGGGTCGACGAGCTGCCCAACAAGGTCGTGCGCGTCACCATGACCGGCGATACCGGCTTCAACACGAACTCGACGGAGATCAAGCCCGGCTTCTACAGCACGCTCGACAAGATTGCGGACGTCGTCGTGCGCTACCACAAGACGACGCTCACGGTCGCCGGGCACACCGACGACGTCGGGTCGGCGCAATACAACCAGGGGCTCTCTGAGCGCCGCGCGCGCTCGGTGGCCCAGTACCTTGAGTCGAAGAAGGTCAATGAGGCGCGCCTTTCCATCGTCGGCAAGGGCGAGAGCATGCCGATCGCGAGCAATGCGAGCGAGGGCGGTCGCGCGGAGAACCGGCGCGTGGAGATCTATGTCCAGCCAGTGGTCGAGGGTTCCTAGCGCATGGCCGAGAAACGCAGGCACGGGATCGCCCGCGGCCTCACGAACTACGGCGACCTCGCGTTCTCGCTGTATCTGCGGCGCTCGTTCGCGAAGAGCATGGGCTACTCGAGCGAGATGCTCGAGCGGCCGGTGGTGGGCATCGCCGACTCGAAGAGCGGCTTCAACAACTGCCATCGGCATTTCCCCGAGCTGATCGACGCGGTCAAGCGCGGCGTGCTGGGCGCGGGCGGCCTGCCGCTCGAGTTCCCGACGGTGTCGCTCGGCGAGGTGTTCCTGAGCCCGACGTCGATGATGTTCAGGAATCTGATGTCGATCGACGTCGAGGAGATGATCCGCGCGCAGCCGATGGACGCAGTCGTGCTGCTCGGCGGTTGCGACAAGACGGTGCCCGCACAATTGATGGGCGCCGCGTCGGCCGACGTGCCCGCGGTGCAGCTCGTCGCCGGGCCGATGATGCCGACCTCGTTCCACGGCGAGCGGCTGGGCGCCTGCACCGATTGCCGGCGTTTCTGGGCGCTGCATCGCGCGGGCAAGCTGGACGAGGCGGGCATCGAGGAGCTGGAGGGCAATCTCGCCACCACCGCCGGCACATGTGCAGTGATGGGCACCGCGTCGACCATGGCGTCGATCGCCGAAGCGCTCGGCATGGCGCTCCCCGGGACTGCCGCAATACCCGCCGTGCATGCCGACCGGCTGCGCGCCGCAGAGGCGACCGGGGTGCGCGCGGTGGAGCTGGCGAAGCATCCGCTGCGCCCGTCGCAGATCATCACTGCCAAGTCGGTGGAGAACGCGCTGCGCGTGCTGCTCGCGATCGGCGGCTCGACCAACGCCATCATCCATCTCACGGCGATCGCGGGACGCGCCGGCGTGGCAATCGACCTGCGGCGGCTGAACGAGCTCTCCGATTCCACGCCGGTGCTGGTCGATCTCAAGCCGACCGGCCAGCATTACATGTCCGACCTCTACGCCGCCGGCGGCCTTGGCGCCGTGTTGCGCGAGCTGAAGCCGCTCCTGCATCTCGACTGCATGACGGTCGCCGGCATCACGCTCGCCGAGCGGCTCGAGCACGAGCCGCAATGGGTGGATCGCGCGGTCGTCAAACCCCTTGCGGAGCCGCTGGCCAAGGAAGGAGGATTGGTCGCGCTCTTCGGCTCGCTCGCGCCCAACGGCGCGATCCTCAAGCGCTCGGCGGCCGATCCGAAGCTTTTCGAGCGCGAGGGGCGCGCAATCGTCTTCGTCTCGCTCGATGACCTGGCGGCGCGCATCGATGACCCGGCGCTCGACGTGACGGCGGATGACTTCCTGGTGTTGCAGAACGCCGGCCCCAAGTCGGGCTACGCGATGCCGGAGGCGGGCTACCTGCCGATCCCGGCGAAGCTCGCGCGCGCCGGCGTGAAGGACATGGTGCGGATTTCGGATGCGCGCATGAGCGGCACCGCGTACGGCACGATCGTGCTGCATGTGTCGCCGGAAGCAGCGGCGGGCGGTCCGCTGGCGCTCGCGAAGAACGGCGATCGCATCCGCATTTC
>DASQIG010000431.1:0-2931 GCA_035631735.1 Burkholderiales bacterium
AGCAAAGGACGTTGTTCACCTGGTTCGGGTAATCAGAGCGCCCGGTGGCGATCACGCTGTCCGGGCGCGCCTCGCGCGCGAGCTCCGGCGAGATCTCGGGCTCGGGGTTGGCGAGCGCGAGGATCAGCGGGCGCGCCGCCATCTTCTTGACCATCGCGCTCTTCAGCACGCCGCCGGCGGAGAGCCCGAGGAACACGTCGGCGCCGTCGATCACGTCGTCGAGCGTGCGCGCGCGCGTGTCCTTGGCGTAGCGCTCCTTGTCGGGGTCCATCAGCTCGCGCCGGCCCTTGTAGACCACGCCCTGGATGTCGGTGACGATGATGTTGGCGAGCGGCAGGCCCATCTTCTGAAGCAGATCGAGGCAGGCGAGCGCCGCGGCGCCGGCGCCGGAAGCGACCAGCTTCACTTCCCCGATGCGCTTGCCCACGACCTTGAGCCCGTTGTAGATCGCCGCGCCCACGGTGATGGCCGTGCCGTGCTGGTCGTCGTGGAACACCGGGATCTTCATGCGCTTGCGCAGGAGGCGCTCGACGATGAAGCACTCGGGCGCCTTGATGTCCTCGAGGTTGATCGCGCCGAAGCTGGGCTCGAGCGCCGCGATGATGTCGACCAGCTTTTCCGGGTCGCGCTCGTCGATCTCGATATCGAAGCAGTCGATCCCGGCGAACTTTTTGAACAGTACCGCCTTGCCTTCCATCACCGGCTTCGCGGCGAGCGGGCCGATGGCGCCCAGGCCGAGCACCGCGGTGCCGTTGGTGATCACGGCGATCAGGTTCGCGCGCGAGGTGTAGTACACCGCCGTGGCGGGATCGCGCACGATCTCCTCGCAGGCGGCGGCGACGCCGGGGGAGTAGGCGAGCGCGAGATCGCGCTGGTTGGTGAGCTGCTTGGTGGGCAGGATCGACAGCTTGCCCGGCGGCGCGCGGCGGTGGTACTCGAGGGCGCTCTTCTTCAGCTGCTCGTCCACGCGACGATTCTATAGCAGGGGGCAGACCGTAGAATGGCCGCCGCCATGCTGACGGCGCGCCGCGTTGCGGAAATCGCACCCTTCGAAGTCATGGAGGTGCTCTCGCGCGCGCAGGCGCTCGAGCGCGCCGGCCGCCGCGTAGTGCACATGGAGATCGGCGAGCCGGATTTCACGGCGCCCGAGCCGGTGGTGGAAGCCGGCGTGCGCGCGCTGCGCGAAGGGCGCACCGCCTACACCGCGACGCTCGGGTTGGCGGCACTGCGCGAAACCATCGCGCAGCACTATGCGACCAAGTTCGGCGCCGCCGTGCCCTCCGAGCGCGTGGTCGTCACCGCGGGCGCCTCCGGCGGCTTGCTGACGGTTGCGGCGCTCTATGTCGATGCGGGCGACGAGGTGCTGGTGCCCGATCCCGGCTATCCGGGCTACCGGCATTTTGTCCGCGCATTCGAAGGCCGCGCGCGGCCGCTCGCCGTGACGGCCGCGCACAACTTCCAGCCGACGCTCGCCATGGTGCGCGAGGCATGGAACACGCGCACCAAAGCGCTGATTCTCGGTTCGCCTTCCAATCCGACCGGTACGCTGATCGCGCGCAGCGAGCTCGCGGCGATCGCGCGTTTCATCGCCGAGCGCGGCGGTGTGCTGATGGTGGACGAGATCTACCAGGGCCTGAGCTACGGCAGCGAGCCGTGGACCGCGCTCGGACTGCCGGGCGAGGTGGTCGTGATCAACAGCTTCTCGAAGTACTTCTGCATGACCGGCTGGCGCCTCGGCTGGGTAGTGCTGCCCGCCGCCGCGGTGCGCGGCTTCGAGAAGCTGGCGCAGCATCTTTTCATCTCTGCGCCGGCCGCCGCGCAACATGCCGCATGCGCCGCGTTCGGTCCCGACTCGCTGGCAATTCTGGAGGAGCGGCGGCGCGAATTCGCCCGGCGGCGCGATGTGCTGCTGCCGGCGCTGAAGAGCGCCGGGCTTGCCGTGCCTGCGGAGCCGCACGGGGCGTTCTACATCTACGCGGATTGCGGGCGCGATGCCCGCGACTACTGCCTGCAGCTATTGGAGCGCGAGGCGGTGGCGGCGACGCCGGGCGTGGACTTCGGTGCAAACGGCACGTCGCACCATGTGCGCTTCGCCTATACCCGCGCGATGGCGGATATCGAGGAGGCAGCGCGGCGCATCAAACGCTTTGCTGCTTCCTCGCCTTCTGCCTGAGGAACTCGAGCCGCGCGCGCTCGGCGAACACCTTGGTGGAGTACTGCCCGCTCGGCTCGTCGAACGCGCCGGCGTACATCTGCAGCGCGGCCTCGGTGTCGCGCAGGCGCCGCTGGTACTCGCGCAGGATCTGGGCTCCGACCTGGATGTTCACTTCGGGCTCGAGCAGCGCTTCCTCGCCGCCGAGATCGGCGAGCTTGTCGAGGTGGTACTTGGGCATCACCTGCATCAGCCCCTTCGCGCCGACCACGCTTTCCGCCACCGGGTTGTAGCGCGATTCGACCGCCATTACGGCGAGGATCAGCAGCGGGTCGACCGAATACTGCTCGCCGGCCCGGTAGGCCACGGCGACGTAGTTCGCCACCGCGACGTCGGAGACGCGGTAGCGCTTGGCGATGAACTCGGTGATCAGGCGCTGCTCGCGCTCCAGGGGCGTCTCCGGCAGCGCCTGGATGGCGCCCGAGACGGCGACCGCGGGCTCAAAGAACGCGCCTTCGGCCCAGCCCGGATGGGGCTTCGCCCCGTCCCCGTGCAGGGGAAGGAGCAGCAGGCCGCCGAGCGCGGCGACGGCGATGAACCCAAGCAGGCTCTGCGCGCCGGCGTAGGCGCGTGCCAACAGCGATGCAACCATAGGCCACCTCCTTACCCCGGCCCTGTTCCGACTTGGGATTCGGCAACCCTCCTCGAGGGGACGGCCGACCGGAGCTAGACGGTTGAACACAGCACCTTGGTACCCGGCGGTGCTGCACTGCAGCGAG
>DASQIG010000432.1:0-8887 GCA_035631735.1 Burkholderiales bacterium
GCTCCCCTGCGTGCCCGAGATCAGCGCCAATAAGTACGTGCTCAACATCCGCTTCCTTTCCCAGAACGGCGAGGAGCCGCGCTCTCAGCGCACGGCGGAGGCAGACATTCCTTTCGAGCTGACGTTCTGCAACCTGTAAAGTACGTTCCCTGCCCGCGCTGCGGCCAGCCAGCGCCCTTCGGTCCGCAGAACCAGTGGCGTCCGTTCTGCGGCGAGCGTTGCAAGCTGATCGATCTCGGCCTTTGGGCGAGCGAGCGCTATCGCGTTGCCGGCGACGACGCGAAGCCCGGCGAGCAGCCGCCCGATAAGGGCTAGCCCCAGCTTCCGCGGATCATCGCCAGGCCGTGCGCGCCTGCCTGCCAGGCGCGGTCCATATCGGCCGGCGTGAGCCCCCCGATCGCATACACCGCAATGCTCGCTCCGCGGGCGATGCCGGCGAAGCCCTGCCAGCCGAGCGGCTCGGCGCCGCGCTTCTCCAGCACGGGCCCGAGCACAGCGAAGTCGAGCGCGAGCGCCATGGCGCGCTCGAGCTCGGCGCGTGTATGGCACGAGGCCGCCGCCAGGCCCTTGGGCGGACGCCGTTCCAGGCGCATGAGCTCGGCAGCGGTGTAGTGCACGCCATCGGCGCCCGGCGCCGGCTCCTTGGTCAGCGCCTTGCAGCCGTAGCGATGCGCGAGGCCCAGCACCTGCGTGGTAAAAAGCTCGCGGTCGGCGTGCGCCAGCTGCGGCTCGCGGACCTGCACCAGCTTCAATCCCTGTTCGAGCCGGCGCTCGAGCGCAGCGAGCATGCGCGCCGTCCCCAGATGGCCGGCATCGGTGATTGCATACTCGTGCGGCAGCACGAGCGAGGCGAGCACCGGCGCATTCGCCGGCAGCATCGGCGACACGCTGGGCGCCCCGAGCGCCTGCCAGGCAATCGCCTGGTCCTCGCGCGGGTGGGGTTCGCCGCGCCAGGCGAGGACCCGGAAGAAATTGAGCCGCACGTGCCCATGCGGATAGACGTATTCGCGCGTGAGCCACGGATAAGCGCGCTCGATGTCGATTCCGAGCTCCTCGTGCAATTCGCGCGCCAGCGCGCGCTCGGGCGGCTCGCCGGCTTCGATCTTGCCGCCCGGAAATTCCCAGTAGCCGGCGTAGAGCTTGCCGGGCGGGCGCTGCGCGAGCAGGAACCGGCCATCCGCGCGCTGCATCACGGCCGCGGCAACTTCGATCACTTTTTCGGGTGCCGGCCGGCCCAGTCGCGCGCGAACTGAAAAGCGACGCGGCCGCTACGCGAGCCGCGCTGCAGCGACCACTGCAGCGCTTCCTCGCGCGCGGCGTCGCTCCACTTCGCGCCGAGCGTCTTCAGCCAGTGCTGCACGATCTCGAGATACTCGTCCTGATCGAACGGGTAGAACGTCACCCAGAGGCCGAAGCGCTCCGAGAGCGAGATCTTCTCCTCCACCGTCTCGCCGGGATGGATCTCGTCGCCGACGTACCGGGTCTCGAGGTTTTCGGTCATGTACTCCGGCATCAGATGGCGCCGATTTGACGTTGCGTAGATCAGCAGGTTTTCGGAGGTGGTCGAGACGGAGCCGTCGAGCGCCACTTTGAGCGCGATGTAGCCGTCCTCGGCACCGTGGAAGCTCAAGTCGTCGCAGAACAGCAGAAACCGCTCCGCGCGCGGCGCTACCTGGTCGACGATCTGCGGCAGGTCGACGAGATCGTTCTTCTCGACCTCGATGAGCCGCAGGCCCTGCTTGGCGTATTTGTTCAGCAGCCCCTTGACGATGGATGATTTGCCGGTGCCGCGCGCGCCGGTGAGGAGCACGTTGTTCGCAGGCAGGCCCTGCAGGAACTGCTGCGTGTTCTGCTCGACTCGTTCGATCTGGCGGTCGATGCCGCGCAGGTCGGCCAGGCGAATCCGGTGCACCTGGCGCACGGGCTGCAGGTAGCCGGCGGCGCCGCGCCGGCTCGCGGCACGCCAGCGAAAAGCGATGCTGCCCGCCCAGTCGGTGGGCGGTGCGGCGCGCGGCAGCAGCTCTCCCAGCCGCTGCAGGATCTCTTCGAGTTCCTTGTTCAAGTGCGGCGCATTACGTCCTGTATTCGGCGTTGATTTTCACGTAGTCGAACGAGAGATCACAAGTCCATAGCGTGGCGCTCGCCGCGCCCCGGTACAGCAGCACGCGGACGGCGAATTCCGGCTTCTTCATTGCCGCCACGGCAAGCTCATCCCGATAGTCCGGATCGCGCGCACCGCCCCGCGCGACGCGCACCGCGTCGATATAGAGCTCCACCTTCGCCGTGTCCAGGCGTTTGACCGGTGCGTTGCCGATCGCGGCAAGGATGCGGCCGAGATTCGGGTCGGAGGCAAAGAACGCCGTCTTGACGAGCGGCGAATGCGCGATGGCATAGGCGACGCAGCGGCACTCGTCGACGTCGCGGCCGCGCTCGACCGCGATGGTGACGAACTTGGTCGCGCCTTCGGCGTCGCGCACGATCGCCTGCGCGAGATGGCGCGCGACCTCGCCGATCGCGACCTCGAGCTTGAGCAGATCGCGCCGCGTGCGGGCCGCCGGGCCCTCGCCGGTGGCCGCGAGAATCAAGGAGTCGTTGGTCGAGGTGTCGCCATCCACCGTGACGCAGTTGAACGAGCGCTCGGCGACGCGCTCGAGAAGCGCCTGCAGGCTGCGGTGCTCGACGCGCGCGTCGGTGGCGATGAAGGCGAGCAGGGTGGCCATGTCGGGGCGGATCATGCCGGCGCCCTTGGCAATGCCGGTGATCACCGCGGCTCCGCCGGAGAGCCGCACTTTGCGCGAACAGGCTTTGGGCACGGTATCGGTGGTCATGATCGCCTCGGCGGCGGAAAGCCAGTCGTCCTGATGCAGAAGCGCGTGCGGCAGCGCGGCGACGATGCGCTCCGCCGGCAGCGGCTCCATGATGACGCCGGTCGAGAACGGCAGGATCTGCTGCGGCTCGCAGCCAAGGTGACCCGCGAGCGCCTGGCACACCCGCATTGCGTGCTCGAGCCCGCGCTTGCCAGTGCCGGCATTGGCGTTGCCGGTGTTCACCACCAGCGCGTGCACCTCGTTGCGCAGATGCTGGCGCGCGAGGACCACCGGCGCAGCGCAAAAGCGGTTCTGCGTGAACACGCCCGCCACGCTGCTGCCGGGAGTCAGACGCATCACCAGCAGGTCCTTGCGGTTCGCCTTGCGCACCCCGGCCATCGCCACGCCGAGCTCGACGCCGGGTACGGGAAGAAGGGATGCGCGATCGGGTGGCGGCAGATTGACCGCCATCGTTACGTCAGCTTGCCGTGGCAGTGCTTGTATTTTTTGCCCGAGCCGCAGGGGCAGGGATCGTTGCGGCCGATTTTCTGCGCGTGGCGCACGACGGGCTGCGCCTTCTTCCGGGTCGCCGCTTCAGCGAGCGCCACGTCGCCGTTGCCGGCGTACTCGGGCTCAGCTTCCTCCGCCCCGGCGGAGCCGGGGTGAACCGGCCTGACGTTTTCGATGTGCGATTGATCGTCGGGCCGGATGTCGTCCTGGGTACGGATCTCGACAGCGGTCAGCGTCTTGATGACCTCGAGCTTTACTGATTCGACCATGGCGCCGAACAGCTCGAACGCCTCGCGCTTGTATTCCTGCTTGGGGTTCTTCTGCGCGTAGCCGCGCAGATGGATGCCCTGGCGCAGGTGGTCGAGCGCGGCGAGGTGCTCGCGCCAGTGCCCGTCCAGGACCTGCAGCATCTGGTAGCGCTCGAACTGCCGCCACTGCTCGCCTGCCGGCTCGGGCACCTTCGCCCGGTAGGCCTGTTCCGCCGCCGCCACAATGCGCTGCAGGATTTCCTGTTCGCCGATCTCGGCCTCCTTGTCGAGCCACGCGCGGACCGGCAGGTTCAGATTGAATTCGCTCTTCAGCGCGCCCTCGAGGCCGGCGATATCCCACTGCTCCTCGACGCTTTCCTCGGGCACGTAGGTGCGGAACATGTCGTTGAGGACCCCGGCGCGCAGGTCGGAGATGCGGGCCGAGACGTCGTGCGACTCGAGCAGCTCATTGCGCAGCGCGTAGATGGTCTTGCGCTGGTCGTTGGCGACGTCGTCGTACTCGAGGAGCTGCTTGCGGATGTCGAAGTTGCGCGCCTCGACCTTGCGCTGCGCGCTCTCGATCGAGCGCGTCACCATCGGGTGCTCGATCGCCTCGCCCTCCGGCATCTTCAGCATCACCATGATGCGGTTGATGCGCTCGCCGGCGAAGATCCTGAGCAACGGATCTTCCAGCGACATGTAGAAGCGCGAGCTGCCCGGGTCGCCTTGCCGCCCCGAGCGGCCGCGCAGCTGGTTGTCGATGCGCCGCGACTCGTGGCGCTCGGTGCCGATGATGTGCAGGCCGCCCGCCTGCACCACCTGCTCGTGCAGTGCCTGCCATTCGCCGCGCAGCTTTTCCACCCGTACTTTTTTCTCCTCGGGTGGCACGGTCTCGTCCGCCTCGACGAAATCGCATTGTTTCTCGACATTGCCGCCCAGCACGATGTCGGTGCCGCGGCCGGCCATGTTGGTGGCGATGGTGATCATCTTCGGCCGGCCCGCCTGGGCGACGATCTGCGCCTCGCGCTCGTGCTGCTTCGCGTTCAGCACCTGGTGGGCCAGCTTCTCCTTCTGCAGCAGGCTCGAGAGCAGCTCGTTGCTCTCGATCGACGTCGTGCCCACCAGCACCGGCTGTCCGCGGTCGTAGCAGTCGCCGATGTCGTTGATGACGGCGCGGTACTTCTCCTTCGCCGTGCGGTAGACCTGGTCCTGGCGGTCATCGCGCACCATCGGCATGTGGGTCGGGACCACGACCGTCTCGAGGCCGTAGATCTGCTGGAACTCGTAGGCCTCGGTGTCCGCGGTGCCGGTCATGCCGGCGAGCTTGCCGTACATGCGGAAGTAGTTCTGGAAGGTGATCGAGGCGAGCGTCTGGTTCTCGTTCTGGATCGACGCGTTCTCCTTCGCCTCGACCGCCTGGTGCAGGCCGTCGGACCAGCGCCGGCCGATCATCAGGCGCCCGGTGAATTCATCGACGATGATGACCTCGCCGTTCTGCACCACGTAGTGCTGGTCGCGGTGGAAAAGGTGATGCGCGCGCAGCGCCGCGTACAGGTGGTGCACCAGGTTGATGTAGGCGGGCTCGTAGAGGCTGGCGCCGGGCGGCAGCAGGCCGATGCGCGTGAGGATCTGCTCGGCCTTCTCGTGCCCCGCCTCGGAGAGGACGATCTGGTGGTTCTTTTCGTCGACGAAGAAGTCACCGGGTGGTTCGGGATCATCCGGCTTCTTCTTCTCTTCCTTCTGCCGGGTGAGGAGCGGCGCCACTTGGTTCATCTTGTGGTAGATCTCGGTGCGATCCTCCGCCTGACCCGAGATGATGAGCGGCGTGCGCGCCTCGTCGATCAGGATCGAGTCGACCTCGTCGACGATGGCGTAGTGCAGCCCCCGTTGGAAGCGCTCCTCGACGTGCATCGCCATGTTGTCGCGCAAGTAATCGAAGCCGAACTCGTTGTTCGTGCCGTAGGTGATGTCGGCAGCGTACGCGGCGCGCTTGGCTGCATTGCGTTCTTCCAGCGGCAGCTCGTGGTAGGGCACGTTGACACCGACCGTAAGGCCGAGGAAGCGGTAGATCTTGCCCATCCATTCGGCGTCGCGCTTCGCGAGGTAATCGTTCACCGTGACGATGTGGACACCCTTGCCGGTGAGCGCGTTGAGAAAGGCGGGGAGCGTGGCGACAAGCGTCTTGCCCTCGCCGGTCTTCATCTCCGCGATCTTGCCGGCGTGCAGCACCATGCCGCCGAGGAGCTGCACGTCGAAGTGGCGCATGCGCAGCGTGCGCTTGGCAGCTTCACGCACCACGGCGAACGCTTCGGGCAGCAGCTCGTCGAGCGTTGCGGCCTGGGCGTAGCGCTTGCGCAGCTCGCCGGTCTTGCCGGCGAGCGCAGCGTCCGAAAGCGCCGCGATCTGCGGCTCGAGCGCATTGATCTGCGCTACGGTGTGCCCGTAGTGCTTGAGCAGCCGCTCGTTGCGGCTGCCGAAGACGCGCGTCGGCACCCTCCACAGAACTTCGGCGACGCGGCGCAAGAACTGGAGAAATTTCACCATCACGGCGCCGGCCCGCGCGGGTCGGCGGAAAGCGAGCTCCGGGAAAGCGCAGGATGTTATCACGCCGAGGCGCGTGCCTCGGCGCGCAACGCCGTTACTCGGCGGCCGCGGCTGCCGTCTTGGCGGAGGCGCGCGCCGGGGACACGGACGCGAGCAGGAACTTCGTCGGGTTCTGCGCCGCCCCGCGGAAACGCACTTCGAAATGCAGGTGCGGCCCGGTGGAGCGACCGGTGGAGCCTACTTCGGCGATCTTGCGGCCGCGCGCGACGACATCGCCTTCCTTGACGAACAGCTTCGAGCAGTGCGCGTAGCGCGTGACCAGGTCGTTGCCGTGGTCGATGTCGACCACATAGCCATACTGCGGATGAAAGCCGGCGAACACGACCACCCCGGCCGCGGCGGCGGCGATCGGCGAGCCCGCGTCGGCGAGGAAATCGATGCCTTCATGCATGGCCCACTGGCCGGTGAAGGGATCGATGCGCCGGCCGAAGCTCGATGCGCTGAAGGGCGCCTTCACCGGCAGCATGGTCGGCATGAGCTTTTTCTTCACCGCCTGCTCGAAGAGCTGCGACTCGAGCACCCCCAGCATGTCGTTGCGGTTTTCGAGCTGGCGCGAAAGTTCGAGCAACTTGGTGCTGAAATCCCCGAGCGAAAGATTCTGCGGCGGCATCAGCGTCGGCGCTGCGCCACCCATACCGGGCGTTTCGCCCAAGCGCACGTCTTTCACGCCGGCGAGCGAGGCGAGGCGCTCGCCAAGGGCATCGAGACGCGTAAGCTGTGCTTGCATTTCACCCAGCTTCACCGCCATGGCGTTCAGGTTCTGCTGCACGAAGGCACGGCTGCGCTCAGCTTCGGTTTCTTGCGCGGCGAGCACCAGCCGCTGGAGCGCCGGGACCGGCACCTCCGCGGCATAACGCAGCGTCAGCCAGTAGACCGCGGCGGTGGCGGCGAGCACGACGAGGAGCAGAACGGTTCCGCTCGCCACCAGATGCATGGCGGACAGCGTGACTGACCTCGCCTTGGCCAGCCGATCCGAGATCAGGATAATCTGCACGTCTCCCTCCCGATACGCTCCCTGTGCCGCCAACCAAACTCGACCGGATCCTTGCGGCCGAAGGCGACCTGCAACCGGTTCTTGCGAAGACTCGTGATCTGCGCGCGCTCGGCGGGCTGGTTCAGAATTTCTTGACTACCGAGCTCCGCGCGCATACCCGCGTCGCCAATTTCAAGGATGGAAAGCTTGCGCTTCTTGCCGCAAATTCCGCCGTCGCTGCGAAGCTTCGGCTCCTCGCGCCAGCGCTTTCGCGCTTCCTCCAAGAACGGCGAATGCAGGTTAGTTTAGTTTCAGTGAGGGTGCAACCGATCGAGTCACTTAAGAAGGCAAGTGGCCCGCAAAAAAGCGTGCATTTGTCCACACATGCGCTCGAGCGGTTGCGCGAGCTGTACGAGCGGCTGCCACCGTCGCCGGCACGCGACGCGATAGCGAAAATGCTGCGCCGCCACGGCGTCCTGCCGCGCGATTAACCGTACTGCGTGACGAGGCGCGCCACCCCGGCTGGCGTGTTCTCGGGGCGCTCGAAGCTCACGGTCTCCAAGGCATCGCCCTGCGCCAGCACTGCGCGCAGCAGACGATTGTTGAGCGCATGCCCGGACTTGTGCGCCGAGAAGGCGCCGAGCAGCGGCTTGCCGAGGAGATAGAGGTCACCGATCGCGTCGAGCAGCTTGTGGCGGATGAATTCATCGGCGAAGCGCAAGCCTTCCGCGTTCAGCACGCGATATTCGTCGAGCACCACCGCGTTATCCAAGCCGCCACCGAGCGCGAGACCGCTGTCGCGCAGATCTTCCACTTCGTGCATGAAGCCGAAGGTGCGGGCGCGCGCGATCTCCTTGAGGTATGACGTCTCGGCAAAATCGACCTCCACCGCCTGCGTGGAGCGCTCGATCACCGGGTGACGGAAATCGATGGAGAACGAAAGCTTGTAGCCCTCGTAGGGCTCAAGGCGCGCCCATTTGTCGCCGTCGCTCACTTCCACGCGCCGCGTCACGCGCAGGAAGCGCTTGGGCGCTGCCTGCTCGAGCACGCCCGCCTGCTGGATCAGCAGGACATAGGGCGAGGCGCTGCCGTCCATGATCGGCAGCTCGGAGGCGTCGAGATCGACATAGGCGTTGTCGACGCCGAGCCCGCCGAGCGCGGACATCAAGTGCTCCACGGTGTAGATCTTCACGCCGTCGCGCACCAGGCAGGTTGAAAGGCGCGTCTCGCCAACCCGCTCGGCGCGCGCGGGGATCTCGACCGGCGAGGCGAGGTCGATGCGCCGGAAGACGATGCCGGTATCAGGCGGCGCGGGGCGCAACGTGACGCGGACTTTCTGCCCGGTGTGCAGCCCGACGCCTGCGGCAGATACCAGCGCCTTGAGAGTGCGTTGTCGAAGCATCGCTAGGGGATGGCCGATTTTAGCAAAGGCGTGCGCCGGATCAGTCCGCCTGCTTGCGCAGAAACGCCGGGATGTCGTACTTGTCGACGCCGCTTTGCTGGAAGGGCTCTACCGTGGACGCGCGGTTACGCCTTATCACCGCCGGCACCGCATCGAGCTGGCTGTAGTCCACCGGTCCGGGGAGATTGTCCGTGCCGGTCTTCTGCCCCGCGACGTTACTGAGCACGAGCTGCGGCTTGGGCGAGCGCGCGGCGGCCGGTGCGCCGAGACCGGTCGCCACGACCGTCACACGCAGCTGGTCTTCGAGCGGGTCGTCGTACACGCCACCGTAGATGATGGTCGC
>DASQIG010000433.1:0-1766 GCA_035631735.1 Burkholderiales bacterium
TGGGGCGGTTGGCCGTTCTTCCACAAATTCTGGCTGTCGCTCGTGCATCGCAGCCCCAACATGTACACGCTCATCGGCCTGGGCGTGGGACTCGCCTACCTCTACAGCCTCGCCGCGCTGACCGCACCCGGCCTCTTCCCACCCGAGATGCGCAGCCACGGCGGACCGGTCGGTGCGTACTTCGAGGCGGCGGCGGTGATCGTGACCCTGATCATGCTCGGCGAAGTGCTGCAGCTGCGTGCCATCGGCAAGACGAGCCAGGCGGTGCGAGCGCTGCTCGAGCTCGCGCCAAGCACGGCGCTGCGCATCGAAGCGGAGGGCCGAGAAGTGGAAGTGCCGCTCGCGGAAGTGCACGTGGGCGATCGGCTGCGCGTGCGGCCGGGCGAAAAGGTCACCGTGGACGGCACCTGCATCGAAGGCTCGTCCAACGTCGATGAGTCGATGGTCACCGGCGAGCCGATCCCGGTGCCGAAGAAGCCGGGCGACCGGGTGATCGGCGCCACCATCAACGGCAGCGGCACGCTCGTCATCCGCGCCGAGCGCGTGGGCGCCGACACGCTGCTCGCGCGCATCGTGCAGATGGTGGCCGACGCGCAGCGCACGCGCGCGCCGGTGCAGCGGCTCGTCGATCGCGTTGCCGCGTATTTCGTTGAAACGGTAATCGCGATTGCAGTGCTGACCGCCATCGTCTGGTGGTGGACCGGACCGGCGCCGACTTATGCGGTGGTGACGGCGGTCGCGGTGCTGATCATCGCCTGCCCGTGTGCGCTGGGCCTCGCCACGCCGATCTCGATCACCGTGGCGATGGGCCGCGGCGCGCAGAACGGCATCCTCTTTCGCAACGCGGAGGCGGTTGAGAAGTTGCGCGACGTGGACACGCTCGTCGTCGACAAGACCGGCACGCTGACGCTCGGCAGGCCGCAGCTCACGGATGTGATCACGGAAAACATTGCCGAGCAGGAAGCGCTGGCGCTCATCGCCAGCCTCGAGCGCGCGAGCGAGCATCCAATCGCGCAGGCGATCGTCAAAGACGCCCAGGCGCGCGGCATTGCGCTGCAGCCGGTCGCCGATTTCGAATCGCTCACCGGCCAGGGCGTGCGCGGCATTGTGGGCGGCCGGCGCGTCGCCGTCGGCAGCCGGCGCTTCATGGAGAACCTGCCGCCGGCACTGGCGCAAAAAGCGGATGCGCTGCGAGCGCTGGGCAAGACCGCGCTGTTCGCCGCGATCGACGGACGCGTTGCCGCGGTCGTCGCGGTAGCGGATCCGATCAAGGAAACAACGCCGGAAGCGGTGAAGTCGCTGCAGGCGTTAGGCGTGCGCCTGGTGATGCTCTCCGGCGATGCACGCGCTACGGCGGAGGCCGTGGCGCGCGAGCTCGGCATCGATGAAGCGCTGGGCGAGGTGCTCCCCGACCAGAAGGTGGAGAAGATGAAGGCGCTGCAGGCGCAGGGCCGCATCGTCGCGATGGCGGGCGACGGCATCAACGACGCGCCGGCGCTGGCGCAGGCGCACGTCGGCATCGCCATGGGCACGGGCACCGACGTCGCGATCGAAAGTGCCGGTGTCACGCTCGTGAAGGGTGATCTGCGCGCCATCGCCAAAGCGATCCGGCTCTCGCGCGCGACCATGCGCAACGTGAAGCAGAACCTGTTCTTCGCGTTCGTCTATAACGCGCTCGGCGTGCCGATCGCGGCGGGCGTGCTGTACCCGTTCCTTGGCGTCCTGCTCTCGCCGGTCTTTGCCGGCGCGGCGATGGCGCTGAGCTC
>DASQIG010000434.1:0-3131 GCA_035631735.1 Burkholderiales bacterium
CTCACCGACGCCGCCGCCCGCGCCGGCGCCGATCGTCCCGACCGCACCGGTGCGTAC
Organism: Burkholderiales bacterium; assembly: GCA_035631735.1. Taxonomy (GTDB): domain Bacteria; phylum Pseudomonadota; class Gammaproteobacteria; order Burkholderiales; family SG8-39; genus SCGC-AG-212-J23. Next base: position 58 of record DASQIG010000434.1, read on the forward strand.
GGCGGCCGTGGTGCTCGCCTCGTCATGTGAGAAGCCCGACTACCCGATGGCATCGCGCCGCGCCAACGAGACGGGCACGGTGCGCCTGCTGTTCCTGATCGATCTGGATGGCAAGGTCGTAGAGAGCAAGGTGGAGCGCTCTTCCGGCTTCAGACGCCTCGATGAAGCGGCGCGCGCCGGACTGGCGCTCTGCAAGTTCAGGCCGGCGACCGTCAACGGCCAGCCGGTGCGTGAATGGTCGCGTCTCGATTTTGTATGGAACCTTGACTAATGGGAGCCTTATGAAGAACACCAAAGCCATCGTGCGCGCGACGCTGTCGCTCGCGCTTGCGATGCTGTGCAGCGCTGCGCTGGCGCAAGCCCCGAAGGATGCGGCCCCACCACCGCCGCCGCCCGCCGCGTCCGACCAACCGCCGACCAGCGTGGTGGTGCCGTCGCAGGCGCCCTCGCCGCGCGACACCAGCGGCACCGAGGTGATCGAGAACCCCTACGGTATCGAGGCGCTGTGGAAGCAGGGCGACTTCGTCGCGCGCGGCACGCTCATCATCCTCATCATCATGTCGATCGGCACCTGGTACATCGGCATCGTGAAGTACATCGAGCAGGCGCGACTCTTCAAGGACTGGCGCGAGGCCGAGGTCAAGTTCTGGGGCGCCAAGAATGTGAACGACGGGGCGGCGCAGCTGCGCCAGGACAGCGCCTTCCGCTTCATGGCCGAGGAGGGTTCGATCGCGGTCAAGGACCATTCGGCGATGTCCAGGCAGCAGATTCCTCTCGCCGAGTGGCTCGCCCTGTCGCTCGATCGGGCGGTGGATGTCATCAATAACCGCGTGCAGACCGGCCTCGCGTTCCTTGCGACCGTGGGATCTACCGCGCCTTTCGTCGGTCTCTTCGGCACGGTCTGGGGTATTTACCACGCCCTCACCGCGATCGGCATCGCCGGCCAGGCCTCGATCGACAAGGTGGCCGGCCCGGTGGGCGAAGCACTCATCATGACGGCGCTCGGCCTGGCCGTCGCCGTGCCGGCGGTGCTCGGCTATAACTGGCTCGTGCGACGCAATCGCGTGGCGATGGAAGAGGTGCGCCGCTTCGGCGGCGGTCTGCAGATGACGCTGCTCGGCGGCGGCCACACGGTGCACAAGGCGGCGGCCTGACATGGCTATGCAAGTCGGACCGGCGGAAGACGATGATCTGAACTCGCAGATCAACACCACGCCGCTCGTCGACGTGATGCTGGTGCTGCTCATCATCTTCCTCATCACCATCCCGGTGGTGGTGCAAAACGTCCCGGTCGAGCTGCCGAAGGAGCGCAACCTCCCGACGCAGACCAAGCCGGAGAACATCGTCATCGCGGTGGACCGCGACGGCAACGTGTTCTGGAACAACCAGTTCGTCGACGACCGCGAGCTGTTCAACAGGCTGAAGGAGATCGCGGTGAAGACGCCGCAGCCCGAGGTGCACATTCGCGGCGATCGCGACGGACGTTATGAATTCGTCGGGCGCGTGGTCTACGACTGCCAGCGCGCCGGCATCCTGAAAATCGGCTTCATTACCGAGCCGCCGCCGCGGAGCGGCTGAGCACCGGAGAACGCTATGGCCATGACCGTGGGCAGCGCGCAGCGCGAGGCTGACGTGATGGTGGACATCAACACCACGCCGCTCATCGACGTGATGCTGGTGCTGCTCATCATGCTCATCATCACCATTCCCATCCAGACGCATGCGGTGAAGCTGAACATGCCGGTGGGCAAGCCGCCGCCCACGACCACGCAGCCGCAGGTCGTGACCATCGACATCGACTTCGACGGCACCCTCATCTGGAACGGCGAAGCGCTCACCGGACGCCCGGAGCTCGAGGCGCGCATGCGCGGCGCCGCGGCGATGGCCGAGCAGCCGGAGATCCATCTGCGGCCGAACAAGCTCGTCAGGTATCGCAACGTCGCCATGGTCTTGGCGTCCGCCCAGCGCCTGGGACTCACGAAGATCGGCATCGTGGGCCACGAGCAGTTCGTGCGCTGACGATGCGCGCCTTCGTTTTTGCTCTGCTGCTCGCGGCTGGACCGCTCGCGCTCGCGCAGGAGAAGGCGCCGTCGGTGCGTCCGGAGGTCGGCAAGCCGCTGCAGGCGGCCATCGAGGCGCTCAAGGCAAGGCGCGGCAAGGAAGCGCTCGCCCGCGCGCGCGAAGCGCAAGAGGTGCCGAACAAGACGCCGTATGAGACATACCTGGTGACCCGCGTGCTCGGCCAGGCGGCTGCCGCTGCGGGCGACAACGCCATCGCCGCGCCCGCGCTCGAGAACGCCGCCAATGCTTCCGCCGCGCCGCAGGCCGAGCGCGCGCAATTGTTCGCCGCCGCCGCCAGCGCCTACTACGCGAGCAAGGATTTCACCAAGGCCGCCGCCGCCGCGACCCGCTACTTCCAGCACGGCGGCAGCGACAAGGCGGTCCGCACTCTGTATGTGAACTCGCTTTATCTCAGCGGCAACTATGGCGCCGCCGCGCGCGAGATCGCGGCGGATATGGAAGCCGAGGAGCGCGCAGGGAAAACGCCGGCCGAGGAACAGCTGCAGCTCCTGGCCAACGCATATCTGCAGAGCAAGGACAACGGCGGCTACGGCCGCGCGATCGAGAAGCTCGTCGCTCACTACCCGAAGCGCGACTATTGGCAGAACGCCGTCTACAACGTCGTCACGCGCCCGGGGTTCAACGAGCGCCTGCAGATCGACGTGGTCCGGCTCAAGTTGGACCTCGGTCTGCTGCAAAAGGCGGACGAATATGTCGAATTTGCACAGCTCTCGCTGATCGAGGGCTTCCCGGCCGAGGCGACCAGGGTGATCGACAAGGGCTACGCCGCCGGCGTGCTCGGTGTCGGCCCCGAGGCCGCGCGCCACAAGCGGCTGAAGGACCTCGCGGCCAGGAATCTCGCCGAGGACCGGAAAAACCTCGCTAACGCCGAGAAGCAGGAGCCGCCGAAGGACGGCAAGAGCCTGTTCAACGACGGCTTCAACTTCGTTCTGCTCGGCAGGGCGGAGAAAGGCTTTGCGATGATGCAGGAAGGCATCAAGCTCGGCGGCGGC
>DASQIG010000435.1:0-13257 GCA_035631735.1 Burkholderiales bacterium
CGGAAAGCCGTTGGTCTCCACCGCCGACATCCACTTCAGGTACGCGGTGACCGCCTCGGCTTCTTCCTGCGTCAGCCTGAGGTTGGGCATCATGCGTTCCCACGTCGGATACTTGTCCGGGTTCATGAGGAACGCGACCATCGCCTTCTCGCGCGTGTCCGACTGGGTCATCGGCATCCACATCTGCGGCCACGCCGGATCGAGCCAGGCCTTGGTGAGGTCGGGCGCGTAGTAGGCGCCGTTGCCGAAGAACGTGTGGCAGTTCATGCAATTGCGGCTCTGGAGGGTGAGCTTGCCTTTGCGCATGAGCGCCGCCGCCTCGGCCTCGGAGTAGACCCGGCCGAAAATCGGCTCGTCGGCGCCGATCACCGGCCGGTCACGTCCTGCGGCGTGGTCGTACTCGTAGCGGATCTGCTTGTTGATGACGCTGTAGGGCGGGACGTTGGCCCCGCCGGCGCGGGTGACGGCAAGGCTGTCCACCGTGAGAAAGCCGAGCACGACGAGCATGACGGCGGTGGAGCTGATGGCACCCGCGCGCCAGAAGTTAGGGTGCGCTGCATACATGGGGCCTCCTACGGAGATGAGGAGCCTAACCGGCGCTTCGCCAGCCGGTTTGATTCAGATCAAATCGGGCGCTCGCGCGTATGGCGCTTGACGTCGCCGCGCAGCAGCCGCAGCTCGTCCTCCAGCTTGCGCCGCGCGGCGTCGAACGCATCGCGCACCGCGACGCGCGGATCCTCGTCGTGCTGGCGATCGACCGCGATCTCGGCGCCGGGCACCTTCAGGTCCACGCGCACCACGAACTGCTTGCCCTGCTGCTGGTGGCGGCCGGCAAGCTCGACCGCCACGCGGCAGCTCACGAGGTGCGGATGAAAGTGCTGCAGCTTCCCTGCGCGCTCGCGGATCAGCTGCTCCAGCGTGTCCGAGTGCGCCAGATTGCGAAACGTGATTTGCAGAGGCAGTTGCATGGCGCTCTCAGGTTATGCGCCCGGCGCTAACCCTGCTTGATCCACATCAACATGCGCCGCGCACGCGCGATCGACCATGCCTGCGGTGACCGGAGGCACTATGGCGATCGGAGACGTATGCAATCGTGATGTGGTCTTCATCCACGGCAAACGCACGGTGGCCGACGCCTCGCGCCTGATGCGGGCGCATCACGTCGGATGCGTGGTCGTGGTGGACGACGAGCTCAGCCAGCGGCCGGTGGGCATGTTTACCGATCGTGATGTGGCGGTGGGCGTGGTCGCGCTCGGGCTCGACCCGGAGCTCACCGTAGTCGCCACCGTCATGCGGCCCGGCGTCGCGTGCGTGCTCGAGAACGAGAGCCTGGCGCGCGCCGTCGCGCTGATGCGCGACCAGGGGGTGCGGCGCCTGCCGGTAGTAGATGCGGCGGGAAGGCTCGCCGGCCTGATCGCCGCCGACGACCTGCTCGACATCCTCGCCGGCGAGATCTCCGACCTCGCGGTGACGGTTTCGCGCGGCATCGGGTGCGAAGCGCGCGAGCGGCTCGCCGCTACGTGAGCGCCGCGGGAATCACGCGCGCGAGCCACCATTCGCCGGTGGCGATGTCCTGACGCAGCTCGAAGCGCCGTCCGTCCGCGATGCTCACGGTGAAATGCCGGCTGAGGGTGTTGGCATGGCGCTCGAGCACGCGCAGCACCCACAGGCGCCGCGTGCCGAGCACGAACGAGCGCGGCTCGGAACCGCCGGCTTTGACCTTGCGGCAGTCGACCTGGACGCGCATGGCGATCAGCTTCTCATCGCCGCCCAGCATGCGCCCGCGGCACGCCGCGCCATTGACCTAGCTCAACTCGACGCCGGCGCGCGGGTGCAGCATCGGCGCATGCCGCGCTTCATCCTGCTCACCCGGGTCTCCGCGCAATCGCTGCATCAGCCGAAGTCGTTCGAGACGCTCGAGCGCCACGCGGTGGAGCAGGTCGCCAAGGCGTGCCCGGAAGTGAGCTGGGTAGCCGACTACGCCGTGCTGGGACCCTACGACTACGTAGACATCTTCGAGGCGCCCGACCTGGAGAGCGCCATGCGCGTCTCGGCGCTCGTGCGCAGCTATGGGCACGCCCACACCGAAGTGTGGCCGGCGCTCGCCTGGCCGGAATTCAAGAAGCTCGTGCATGCGCTGCCGGGCCCGGGCTACGCATGATCGCGCATTCGACGCCGCAGGTTTTCGTCGCCTACGCGCCGCAGGGACCGGGGTTGCGCTGCGCGATGTTCTACGTCGCCGCCGGCGACGATCTCTGGGGCTGGTTCACCGGGCCGCAGGGCACGCTGCTCATCACCGACTATTTCCGCGTGGCGGGCTTCCATGCGCTGCGCGAGCCTCGCTACGCCGTCGTCGACATCGCCGGCCTGCATTGCGGCTGGGCCGAGGACCAGGCCATGTGCGGCGAGCTCGCGCGCCTGCAGGAGCAATTCGCGCGCGATTGGCTCTTTTACCGCTCGGCGAAAGGGGCCCGTGCGGAGCTCGCAGCCTACGAGCGCTCCGGCCTTGCAACCGGGGAGGTCAACCTGCGCTTCGCGCGGCTCGCGAGCCTCGCGCGCACTGCGCCCGACTGGACTTACTGCTCCGCGGCGTTCGAGCCCGCGGTGCTCAACTGGCTCGGGGAGCGCTGGCCGCTCGACTATCGGCCCGCGGCCGTCGCAGTGCGGCTGCTCGATGGGGCGGCCGCCGCGCACATCTGAGGGCTCAGGCGTGATCGAGGCGCACGCCGATCGCCTCGAGCACGAGGCCCGCGACAATCGTCACTACGCCGAGGAGCTGCTCGGGCGAAATCCAAAGCAGCAGCGCGCCGATCACGATCGCCGCGCCGGCCGCGGCGCGCCGCAGTAATTTCCGCTTCAGAGCCACGGCCGGATGAGCCAGAGCGGCGGCCGCTCGGGGCGGCAGCGCACCACCGGAAAGCGCGCCTGCAGATCGATACCCATGCTCCAGCGGCAGCCCGCGCACACGTCGAATTCGACGTCGCGGCCGCGCACCGGGCAATAGACCCGCCCGGTATCGATCAAGTGCTCGTCGGGCACGCGGCGCAACATGGTCAATGGCTCGTCGCCGCGCGCGCGGCGATCACCTCGCGCACGGGCTCGAGGCCCGCGCTGCGATCGAAGAATTCGAGCGCGCCCAGGCGCTCCGCGTAATGCCGGAATGCTTCGGAGGGGAAGTTGGAGATCATGTAGCAGTCGATGCCCGGCTCGCGCGCGTGCACCTCGCCCAGCACCTCCAGGCCGCTGCCTTCCGCGAGCTTCAGGCCGAGGAGGACGACCTGGGGCTTCTTCTCCAGTATCCCGGCGATCGCCGAGCGCGCGCCGTCGGCCTCGCCGACGAGGCGCACGTTCGGGATGCCGGCGAGCAGGCCCGCGAGCGCCTTGCGTCCGCGCGGCGTGGCTTCGGCGATGAAGACGTCCATGCCTCAAGCCTGCCGCGGCGCACGGCCAGCGTATTGAGGCAGATCAACTCCCGGCGACGGTGGATCCGGTCGTTCTTCGCCGGTCACATCCCCCAGCGGCGGACAAACCACACTTTGGTGAAGTGCGTCAGAACGGCATACGTCAGAAGCATGGCGGCGACCAGCGGCCAATAAAGCGCGGGGAGAGCGACGAAGCCGAGGGCGGCACCCGCCGGGGTGAACGGCAGCGCGATTCCAATGCCGCAGATGATGATGGTCGTCGCGATCAGCGCCGGGCTCGCGCGGCTCTCGATGAAAGGAACCTTCGATGTGCGGATGATATGGATGATGAGCGTCTGGGTCAGGAGCGATTCCACGAACCAGCCGGTCTGGAAAAGCGCGGCGTTGCGCCAGGCGTCGAACACGAAGAGCATCATCCCGTAGGTTGCGTAATCGAACACGGAGCTGATGGGGCCGATGAAGATCATGAACTTGAAGATGTTGCCGACGTCCCAGCGGCGGGGCGACGCCAGGTATTCCTCGTCCACGTTGTCCGTCGGTATCGTCGTCTGCGAGAAGTCGTAAAGCAGGTTGTTCGTCAGGACTTGGATCGGCGCCATGGGAAGGAAGGGAAGGAAGATGCTGGCGCCGAGCACGCTGAACATATTGCCGAAGTTCGAGCTTGCTCCCATCTTGATGTACTTGACGATGTTGCCGAAGACCTTCCGTCCCTCCAGCACGCCTTCGTGGAGCACCGTCAGGTTCTTTTCGAGCAGGATGATATCGGCGGATTCCTTCGCGATGTCGACCGCGCTGTCCACCGAGATGCCGACGTCCGCGGCCTTGAGCGCCGGGCCGTCGTTGATGCCGTCGCCGAGGAAGCCGACGACGTAGCCCTTGCGGCGTAATGCGCGCACGATGCGCTCCTTTTGCGCCGGGGTGAGCTTGGCGAACACCGTCGTACGGTCGGCAACCTCCGCGAGCTCATCGTCCGCCATCTTCTCGATTTCCGTGCCCAGCAGGATCTTGCCGGTCTCGAGCTGCACTTCACGGCAAACCTTGCGCGTGATGACCTCGTTGTCTCCCGTCAGGATCTTGATCTTCACGCCCCTTTTCGCGAGCGTGGCAATTGCGGTCCCTGCGGTGTCCTTCGGCGGATCGAGGAAAGCGATGTAGCCGAGAAGGGTCAGCCCGCTTTCGTCGGACAGCGAATACGTCGCCCTGGGGACGTCGATCTCCTTGTAGGCGACGGCCACCACCCGGAAGCCGTCGGAGTTGAGCGCCACCATCTCTTCCTTTGCGGTCCTGAAGTGGCTTTCGTCGAGCTCGCCCTCTTCTCCGTCGCACTCGTAGCTCGTGCACACGGCGAACACCTCTTCCACCGCTCCCTTGCAGATCAGAACGTGCTTGTCCCTTGCGTGCGACACGACGACGGACATCCGGCGTCGCTGGAAGTCGAAAGGTATCTCGTCCACCTTGGCGAAACCCTTGTCGATGCCGAGCAGGTGGTGAATCTCGACGTGCTGGAGCACCGCGATGTCGAGAAGGTTCTTCAGCCCGGCCTGGAAATGACTGTTGAGGTACGCGTACTGGAGCACCCGCTGCGATTCTTCGCCGCGCATGTCGAGGTATCGTTTCAGGATGATGCGGTCCTGCGTCAGGGTACCCGTCTTGTCGGCGCACAGCACGTTCATGGCGCCGAAATTCTGGATCGCATTCAGGCGCTTCACGATCACCCTGACGCGCGCCATTGCGATGGCCCCCTTCGCCAGGTTGACCGTGACGATCATCGGCAACATCTCGGGCGTCAGCCCGACGGCAACGGCCACGGCAAAAAACATGGCTTCCAGCCAGTCGTGCTTGGTCAGGCCGTTGATCACGAAAACCGCAGGGACCATCACGAGGATGAACCTGATCATGAGCCAGGTGAATCGCTCGATCCCCCGGTCGAAGGCCGTTGGAACGCGCCGCCGTGCGATGTCGTCGGCAAGCGCGCCGAAGAACGTGCGCGCGCCGGTGCGAACCACCACTGCGGTACCGTATCCGCTGACGACATTGGCGCCCATGAAGCACATGTTCGGCACGTCAAAGGGGTCGCCGGCCTTGTCCTCGCACGGATGAGCGAACTTCTCCGCCGGCATCGCTTCGCCCGTCAGCGCGGCCTGGTTGACGAAAAGGTCCTTCGCCTCGAGCAGTCGCAAGTCCGCCGGGATCATGTCTCCGGCGGACAAGGACACGATGTCGCCCGGCACCAAGTTCTCGAGGGCGATCTCGCTGAACTCGCCCCGGGCATCGCGCCCTTTCACGCTGGCCGTGGTCTTGACCATGGCGCGCAAGCGCGCGGCAGCCTCGTTGGATCGATGTTCCTGGATGAACGCGGTCGTTACCGCGAGCACCACCATGATGAGAATGACGCTCGCAGCGCGCACGTCGCCGAGAAAAAGCGAGACTGCGGCAAGCAGAAGGAGAAGACCATTCAGGGGATTTCGCGCCCTAGCCCAGATTTCCTGCAGTACGGTCGGTCTGCGCTCGCGCGTGACGAGGTTCAGGCCATGGCGCTTGAGCCGAAGAGCCGCCTCCTCCGAGTCGAGCCCGAGCGTGCTGGAATCGAGGCGCCGGCAGGCGGCCTCCGCGGTCAAGCGGCTCAGGGCAAACAACTCTTCCGCGCCGGACGGCGCTCGTGCCTTTGCCGCAGGCAGGCGGTGAATCGCGCAGTCGACTTGCATTGCGCCGAGCCTAGCCGGCGGTCCCGGGCCGGTGTTGACCGAGATCAACGCTTCGGCGCGGGGCTCCGCGAGACTGGAGCGATGCGCCGCCGCGTCCGCGCGCCGTTACCCGCTTCGCTCGTCGAGCATTGGCCCGACGCGGTGCTGCTCGCCGATGCGCACGGCGTGATCGAGTATGTGAATCCCGCCTTCGAGCGCCTGACCGGCTACCGGGCGAGCGAGGCGCTCGGCCGCACCCCAGCCCTGCTCCAGTCCGGCAGCCACGATGCGCGGTTTTACCGGCGCCTCTGGTCGCAGCTGCGCCGCGGTCGGACGTTTCGCGGCGTGTTCCTCAACCGGCGCAAGAACGGCGAGCTGTTCCACGAGGAGGAGACCATCCGGCCGCTGCGCGGCCCGGACGGGCGGATCGCGCGCTTCATTTGCGCGGGGCGAGACGTGAGCGCGCTGATGCGGGAGCTGCAGCTGCTCAAGCGCCTCGCCACCCACGATGCGCTTACCGGCCTGCCCAACCGCGCGCTCTTTGCCGACCGGCTCGCGCAGGCGTTGCGCCAGGGCGAGCGGCGCCGCGAAGCGGTTGTCGTCGCCATGCTCGATCTGGACGACTTCAAGCGCATCAACACGCACTACGGACATCTCGCCGGGGATGCGGTGCTGCGATCAGTGGCTCGGCGCACGCTGCGCTGCCTGCGCTCGATCGACACCGTGGCGCGCGTCGGCGGCGACGAGTTCGCGCTCGTGCTGCCCGCGGTCGGCTCGCGCGCCGCGGCCGCCCGGGTGCTGGAGAAGATCCGCGCGGCGAACGCCGTGACGCTGCGCTACGGGCGCACTCGCATTCCGGTGGTCGTGAGCATCGGCGCGAGCCTTTTCCCCCGCCATGCGAAGAGCGAGATGGCGCTGCGCAAGCGCGCCGACGCTGCCATGTACGCCGCGAAGAAAGCCGGGGGCAACCGGTGGAAATTCGCTCGCTGAATCGAGTAACTATGGCGCCGTACCTCAGATGCCCGGCGGGCCGGAAGTTTGATCGATATCAAAGACCGCCGTAGCCGGCCCTCTACCCTCGCAGCATGAGCAATAGCGCAAGGATCCGTCCATGAAGCGCTCACGTGGTGGTTTCCAGCTCCTGCGGCGCGAGCAGCTCCTGCAGGAAGTGGTGCACGACAGCTACAAGCTGCGGCGCAAGCTGCGCGAGCCGAGCCGCTGCCGCGACTGCGGCGCGGTCTACCGCGACGGCCGCTGGGCCTGGTCGAGCGGCGGCGGACCCGCGCACAAGGTGCGCTGCCCGGCGTGCCAGCGTATCCGCGATGGCTATGCCGCGGGCTATGTGCGGCTCGGCGGCGGCTACTTCAGCGAGCACCGCGACGAGATTGTGCGCCGCGTGCGCGCCTGCGAGCGGGCCGAGGCGCGCGAACATCCGCTCGAGCGGATCATCGCCGTCGCGCCGGCGCCCGGCGGCGCGCTCGTCACCACCACGGGCGTGCATCTTGCTCACCGCATCGCGCAGGCGCTGCGGCACGCGTTTAAGGGCAAGCTCGAGTCGCGCTACAACAAGGCGGACAAGGTGCTGCGCGCCTACTGGAGCCGCTGAGCAGGCTGTCATGGACGATGCACGGTTCAACCCGCAGGCGCTCGCCGAGTACCTGCGCCAGGTGCATCGGGCCCCGGTCGGCGCGGTGCGCGTCACGGCGCTCGGCGGCGGACGCCAGGGCGACAAGGGCTACGGCTACGGCATCCCGCTGCGCGTCGATTACGAAGTCGCCGGCGTCACGCATCGCGCCGTAGTGGAGTCGGTGCGCCCCGGTCCCTTCGGTCACGAGCACATGGCCGATCGCGCGCAGCAGCTCCTCTGGGCGCACCAAGCCTATAACCGCCTGCCCGCGCACGTGCGCGCGCTCGACGTCGGCGCCGTGCGCCGCAACGGCGATCTCGTGCCGCTCGGCAATGCCGAGGAGCTCTTCCTGCTCACGGAGTTCGCCGAGGGCCGCGAATACGCCGACGACCTCATCCGCCTGCGCGCGGGCGAGCGCGCGCGGCCGCTCGACTTCGAGCGCGCCGACGCGCTTTGCGATTACCTCGTGAGCATCCATCGCACCAAAGGCAGCGACCCGGGGCTCTACGTGCGGCGCATCCGCGAGCTTGTCGGCCACGGCGAATGCATCTTCGGCGTCGCCGACAGCTACCCGGCCCACGGGCCGGTCGCATTCGACCAGCTGCGCGAGATCGAGCAGCGCTGCGTCGCCTGGCGCTGGCGCCTGCGCAGCCGCGCGCATCGCCTCTGCCGCGTGCATGGCGACTTTCATCCATGGAACATCCTCTTTCGCGACGGCGCGGAATTCAGCGTCCTCGACCGGTCGCGCGGCGAATGGGGCGAGCCGGCGGACGACGTCACCTGTCTCGCGATGAACTATCTTTTCTTCTCCCTGCAGCGCTCGGGCCGCCTCGAGGGCGATCTGCGCGAGCTGTGGCTGCGCTTCTGGTTTCGCTATCTCGAGCGCTCGGGCGACCAGGAGCTGCTGCAGGTCGCGGCGCCGTTCATCGCTTTCCGCGCGCTCGTCATGGCGAACCCGCTCTGGTATCCGGCGCTTGGCCCCGACCTGCGGCGCAGCCTGATTCACTTCATCCGCCAGGTGCTCGATACCGAGCGCTTCGAGCCCTCGCGCGTCGACGACTACCTCGCGTGAGCTTTGCCGTCTGGCTGACGGGGCTATCCGGTTCCGGCAAGAGCGCGATCGCGCGCGAGCTCGTGCGGCTGCTTCACGAGCGCGGCATAGATGCGGCCGTGCTCGAGTCGGACGTGATGCGCACGCAGCTCACGCCGTTTCCGCGCTACGACGAGGCGGATCGCGACTTCTTCTACGGCGCGCTCGCCGAGATCGGCGCAGCGTTGACGGCCAAGCGGCCGGTTATCTACGACGCCACGGCAAATCGCCGCCGTTACCGCGACGCGGCGCGCGCTCGCATCGCGCGCTTCTGCGAGGTGTACGTCGACACGCCGCTCGACGTCTGCCGCGCACGCGATCCCAAGGGCCTTTACGACCGCGCGGACGCGCGCACTTTGCCCGGCAGCGGCGCGCCTTACGAGCCGCCGCTTAGACCCGAGCTGGTGGTGCACGGCGATCGCGGCACGCCGCGCGAGGCGGCCGAGCGCATCGTTGCCGATCTGGCGGCGCGCGGCTGGATTTGATCACGATCAACCTTGCTCCGCAGCACATCTCCACAATGAATTCATGCCGATCGCGCTCGCTGTTGCCCTCCTGCTCTTCGCGCACGTATTGCACGCAGCGCCACTCGCTGCGGATTTCGCGCGCGAGGTCGACCGGCGCCTTGCGCTGCCGCCGGAGGAGCAGGCTTACTACGGCGCGCTGCTCGGCAAGGCCCTCACGCCAAGCGAGGCGCACGACGATGTGCTGCAGTTCTACGTGCTGGTGGACCGCAACCCGCTCGTGCAGGCCTTACTGGTTTACTGGCGCGCCGGTGATGGTGGCTTCCAATTCGTCGGTGCTGCGCCCGTGTCCACCGGCCGGCCCGGCAGCTACGAGCACTTCATCACTCCCGCTGGCGTTTTCGCGCATTCGCTCGCCAATCCCGACTTTCGTGCCGAAGGTACGCCGAACAAGCTGGGCATCCGTGGCTACGGCGAGAAAGGTCTGCGTGTCTATGACTTCGGCTGGCAGCGCGCCGAGCGCGGCTGGGGACGCGGCGGCTGGAGCAAGATGCGGCTGCAGATGCACGCTACCGATCCGCGGCTCCTCGAGCCGCGGCTCGGCACGCCGGCCTCCGAGGGCTGCATCCGCATCCCGGCAACCCTGAACGCCTTCATCGACCGCCACGGGCTCCTCGACGCCGATTACGAGGAAGCGGCCCGCCGGGGCGAGCATCTCTGGATCCTGCGGCCGGATCGTTTGCCGTCGAGCTTTGCCGGCCGCTGGCTGGTCGTCATCGATAGCGGCCGCACGGCGCGCCCGACGTGGGCGCGGCGCGGATGAACCTGCCTCGCACGCTGGCGGGCTACATCCTGCGCTGCAGCGCGCGGCACCAGATCGCGCTCGCCGCGCTTTCGAGCCTGGTCTTCGCGATCACCGCGGTGCCGCTCGAGCTGCAGCGGCGCATCGTCAACGACGCGGTACATGCGGGCGCATACGCGCCGATCTTCTGGCTGGCGCTCGCCTATCTCGGCGTCGCGCTCGCCGAGGGGCTGATCAAGCTCGCGCTCAACATCTATCGCGGCTGGGTGAGCGAAAGCGCAGTGCGGCAGCTGCGCCGCACGGCGCTCGGCGCGGGCCGCGCGAACGGCGGCGAAGGCGTCGAGCTCTCGATGGTGCTCTCGGAAGTGGAGCCGATCGGCGGCTTCGTCGGCGTCGCCGTCTCGGAGCCGCTGCTGCAGGGTGGCATCCTGTTGACAGTATTCGGCTACCTCGCATATCTCGAGCCCTGGCTCGCGGCGCTCGCCTTCCTCGTCTTTGCTCCGCAGCTGGTATTCGTGCCCCTGCTGCAGGCGGCGATCAATCGCCGCGTGGAACGGCGGGTGCTCACCATGCGCGAGGTGAGCGACGGCATCGTGCGCGAAGGCAGCCCGACGAGCGCCAAGGACAGCGCGCAGCACTCGCGCATCGACCGCGTGTTCGCCCTGCACATGGGCATGTACCAGCTCAAGTTCACGATGAACTTCCTCATGAATCTCACGCACCACGCGGGCGTTGCCGCGGCGCTCGCGGCGGGCGGCTGGTTTGCGATCACCGGACGCATCGAGATCGGCACAGTGGTCGCCTTCATCTCGGGCCTCGCGAAGGTGAACGACCCTTGGGGCGACGTCGTCAACTGGTTTCGTGACATGACGGTGAACCGGGTGAAGTACCGCCTGGTGCGCGACGCGCTCGCGCGCATGCATGCGACGTCCGCCGCCTCCTTGAGCTATATCAATACACCGGCTACCGGCGCGGCTAGATTGGCCTCATGAGCAATGCGCCGAGCGTCGATATCCTCCTGGACATAGATCGAGAGTATCGCGAGAAGGCGCGCGCCGGCCTTCTGCCCAAGATCGCGCCGCGGCGCCTTAACCCCGACCGTACGCCGTGGCTGCCGGTGCTGCACAAACGGCAGGGACCGTGGAACTTCACCGCGCTTTTCTCGAACACCGAGCGGGCGCATGAGATGCACCGCACCTACGATTGGGTGGTGATATTTTTCTCGGACCCGGAAGGCGAAGACGGCCAGGTGACGGTCGTCACGGAGAGGCGCGGCAACCTTACCGGCAGCCGCGTGGTGCGCGGCCGCGAACCGGAATGTGCGCGCTACTACCGCTCGCTATTCATGCCGGCGAAAGCCGAGCCGGCGAGCAGCCGGCCGAAATAGCGCCGATGTGGCACGAATTCGACTGGGGCTGGGGCATGGGGTTTCACATGCTCGCCTGGTGGGCGCTCGTGGTGGCCGGCATCATCGCCGTCGCGGCGCTGATATTCCTGCTCGCACGCGATACCAACGCCTAAGCGCTAGAGGCGCTTCACGACGCGCGCGAGCGTCGGCTCCTGCGGCAGCGGTTCTATTTCGAAGCCGAGCTCCTTGACGAAGCCGAGCATGTCGGCGTTGTCGCCGAGGACGAGGCCTTCCATGGTCTCGAAGCCGCGCGCCTGCGCCGCGCGCATCAGCGCCTGCATCAGCAGCTGCGCGATGCCGGTGTGGTGCCAGTCGTCGGCGATCACGATGCCGAGCTCGCAGCTCCTCGTGCCGGGATTCGCCACGTAGCGCGCCTCCCCCACGATCTGCCCCTGGAATTCGCAGACGAAGGCCATGTGCCGGTCGTAGTCGATGTGCGTGTAGAAGTGCATGAGCGCGTCGGTGATCGCGCCGGTGAAGCGCTGGAAGCGAAGCCAGCGCGTGTTCTCGGACAGGGCATCGAAGAAGGCGCGCTCGGCCTTCTCGTCGTCCGTGCGCACCGGGCGGATCAACACTGTGCGGCCATCGGCGACGCGGCGCTGGCGCGCGAGATGAGCGGGGTACGGCGCGGCTTTCAATTCCACCGCTTGATTGTGCGCAGCCGGGCCGGCCGCGATGTTGACCGACATCAAATGCGCGCGGGCACCCGGGTCGATACTGCGCGCTTGGAGAGCGGACTCACATCGGCACAGGCCGCTGCGCGGCTCGCCGCCGAAGGCCCCAACGCGCTGCTGGCATCGCGTGAACGGCGTCTGCTCGGCCTCGCGCTCGGCGTGCTGCACGAGCCGATGTTCGTGCTGCTCATCGCCGCGGCAGCGATCTACCTGGTCCTCGGCGACCTGCGCGAAGCGCTGGTGCTCGGCGGCTCCGTCGTGGTCATCATCGCGATCACCGTGGTGCAGGAGCGCCGCGCCGAGCGCGCGCTCGAGGCGCTGCGCGAGCTCGCGAGCCCGCGCGCGCTCGTGGTGCGCGACGGCGAGCGCCGCCGCATCGCCGGCGCCGAGGTGGTGCGCGGCGATCTCATGCTGTTGGCGGAGGGCGACCGCGTGGGCGCGGACGCGCGGCTCGGCGCGGTGAACGAGCTCGAGCTCGATGAGTCGCTCATCACCGGCGAGTCGCTGCCGGTGGCAAAGACCGCCGGGGACACCGTGTACTCGGGCACGCTGGTTGTGCAAGGGCAGGGGCGCGCCGTGGTGTCGGCGACCGGCGCGCGTACCGAGCTCGGGCGCATCGGCGCGTCGCTCGCGACGCTCGAGGCCGAGCCGACTGCGCTCGAGCGCGAGACGCGCCGGCTCGTCAAGCTGGTCGCGCTCTTCGCCGCCGCCTTCTGCATAGCGGTAGCTGCGGCGCATTTCCTCACTCGCGGCGACGCGCTCGGCTCGGTGCTCGCCGGCGTGACGCTCGCCATGGCGCTGCTGCCCGAGGAATTTCCGGTCGTGCTGACCGTGTTCCTCGCGCTGGGCGCTTGGCGCATCTCGCGCCGCGGGGTGCTCACGCGCCGCATGAGCGCGATCGAAACCCTCGGTGCCGCCACCGTTCTGTGCGTCGACAAGACCGGTACGCTGACCGAGAACCGCATGAGCGTGGTCGAGACGCCGCCGGCCGTGGTCGACGCGGCGGCGCTCGCCTGCGAGCTCGAGCCTTACGACGCGATGGACCGCGCCATCGTCGCCGCGGCCGGTCCCGAGGCACGCGCGGCG
>DASQIG010000436.1:0-17539 GCA_035631735.1 Burkholderiales bacterium
GTGCTCCCGCAAGATCTGGGCGCTGCCATGAAGAAGGCGGGCGCGACTCATCTTTTCCTCATCACGCGCCATCGCGGCGCCACGGCCATCCAGGGGTACAACGGAACCTTTGGCTCCGGGACGCTGGAAGGCCTCGGTTACTACGTCGACAATGACTTACGGACTTGGGTACACCGCGAAGGTGGCACGGCCAGAGGCTTCCTCGCTCCTTTTGTATATCTCAGAATCTCGCTCGTCGATCTCGAGACGTCGATGATCGAGCGCGAGCAGTTCATTACCTGGAGCGTCATGTTGTCCGCGGTGAGAAGCGAGAGCGGCAACCCTCGCGATGTTCTCGCTGGAAAGCGTCTCGAATATCTTCTCGATGCCCTGGCCCGCGAAGTCAGCAGCGCGGTGCCCGCTCTGACGCGGTAGTCTTTGGAGGCGGGAGTCGGAATCGAACCGGCGTCCACGGCTTTGCAGGCCGCTGCATGACCTCTCTGCCATCCCGCCTTGCTGCCGAGACGAAAAAGGGAAGCCCGCATTTGCACCAAACCGGGCCTTCCCTTGCAATCTGGAGCGGGAAACGAGTCTCGAACTCGCGACCTCAACCTTGGCAAGGTTGCGCTCTACCAACTGAGCTATTCCCGCGAGGGCTGCAATTATATCAACTGCGCACTGCCGCATAGGGCAGCGCCTTGCGCAGGTAGTAAAGCATCGACGCCACCGTCAGCACCGCCGCGACGTTGATGAGGATGGTTCCCCACCATTGGCAGTCCAGGCCGAACAGCCGGTCGTGGAACAGCAGTAGCGGGATCGCGACCATCTGGCTGACCGTCTTCAGCTTGCCGATAAAAGCCACCGCCACGCTGCGCGCCTGGCCGACCTTCGCCATCCACTCGCGCAATGCCGAGATCGCCACTTCCCTGCCGATGATGATGAGCGCCACCAGCGCATCGACCCGCGGCGGCTGAAGGTGCATCAGCACGACCAGCGCGCCGACCACGATCAGCTTGTCGGCCACGGGATCGAGGAACGCGCCGAACGCCGACATCTGGTTCAGGCGCCGGGCCAGATAGCCGTCGAGCCAGTCGGTGATTCCCGCGAGAATGAAGATTCCTGTCGCGGTCACATCCTTGCTGCTGTCGGTGAGCCATTCGCCCGGCAGGTAGTAAATGCCGATGAGGAGCGGGATCAGCACGATCCGCGACAGCGTGATCAGGTTCGGGATGTTGAGGATGATCACGCGGCGGGAGTGTCGTGGAGATGCCGGTAGATGCGCTCGGCGAGCGGCCGGCTGATGCCTTCGACCTTGGCGATGTCGTCCACCGCGGCGGCTTGGACACCTCGCAAGCCGCCGAAATGCTCGATCAGTGCCTGGCGGCGCTTGCTGCCGATGCCGGGGATCTCGTTCAACATGGAAGTGGTGCGGCTCTTGCCGCGCCGCGCACGATGCCCGACCAGCGCGAAGCGATGCGCCTCGTCGCGGATCGCCTGGATGAGATGCAGCCCGGGATGCGAGGGCGCGAGCTGCAGGCTGCGCGAATCCGACTCGATGATCAGCTCCTCCAGCCCGGGCTTGCGCTCGGGGCCCTTCGCCACGCCGACCACGCACACCTGGTGCAGGCCGAGATCCGCCAGCACGCTGCGCGCGACGCTCACCTGCCCCCTGCCGCCGTCGATCAGCACCAGATCCGGGATCTTGCCGCCCTCGGCGGTGACGCGCTCGTAGCGCCGCTCGAGCGCCTGGCGCATCGCGCCGTAGTCATCGCCCGGCGTGACGCCGCGGATGTTGAAGCGCCGGTATTCCGACTTCTGCATCTGCTGGCGGTCGTACACCACGCATGAGGCGACCGTCGCCTCGCCCATCGTGTGGCTGATGTCGAAGCATTCGATGCGCCCGGCGCCCTCCGGCAGCCCCAGCACCTCGCGCAGCGCCTGCAGCCGCGTCTCCTGCGTGGCGCGGTCGCGCACGCGCTGCGCAATCGCGAGCTGCGCGTTCTTGCGCGCCATGTCCAGCCACACCTTGCGCTCGCCATGCGAAGGCGTCACGACGTGCAGGTTTTCCAGTCCCACCGGTTCGCTGGCGACGACCAGCCCCGGCAGCGGCTGCTCGAGGTAGTGCTGCTCGAGGAACGCGGTGACGACTTCGGCCGGCTCGGCGCCCTCCGCGTTCGCCGGGAAGAAGCTCCGGTCACCGACATGCCGCCCGGCCCTGATCATCACCAGGTTAACGCACGCGATGCCGCCTTCGATGACACAGGCGACCACGTCGGCATCGACGCCGCGATGCGACTCGACGTACTGGCGCGCCTGCACGCGCGCCAGCGCGCGGATCTGGTCGCGGTAGACCGCCGCCTGCTCGTAATGGTGCTCGTCCGCCGCGCGCTGCATGCGCTCGGTCAAGCCCTTGATCACATCGTCTTCCCGTCCCTCGAGAAACAGCACCGCGTTCGCCACATCCTCGGCATAGATCTGCGGCGCGATCTTTCCGGTGCACGGCGCGGTGCAGCGGTGGATCTGGTATAGCAGGCAGGGCCGCGAGCGGTTCTCGAACACCGTATCCTCGCAGGTGCGAAGGCGAAACACGCGCTGCAACAGCTGGATGCTCTCACGCACGGCGTAGGCGTGGGGGAACGGTCCAAAGTAGCGATGCTTCTTGTCCTTCGCGCCGCGATGGAAGCCAAGGCGCGGGTACGGGTGTCCCGTGACCATCAGGTAGGGGTACGACTTGTCGTCACGGAAGAGGATGTTGTAGCGCGGATCGAGGCTCTTGATCAGGTTGTTTTCCAGCAGCAGCGCCTCGCCCTCCGAGCGGGTCGCCGTGACCTCCATGCTGGCAACCTGCGACAGCATCATCTCGATGCGCGGGCTCTGTGCCTGCTTCTGGAAATAAGAGGCGACGCGCTTCTTGAGGTCGCGCGCCTTGCCGACGTACAGCGCCTCGCCGTCCTTGGCCAGCATGCGGTAGACGCCGGGGAGATTGGGCAGCGCGGCGACGAATGACTTTGCATCGAACACGATGATTTCATTATAAAACGTGTAGAATCTCGGCCTTTTTCCGCAGGCGAAAAATTCATGGCCAAGGTCGAAGCAGTCGGCATCCGCCCCGGCAATCTGCTCGAATGGGACAAGCGCGTCTGGCGGGTGCTGAAGAGCTATCACGTGCACGTCGGCGGACGCGGCGGCGCCTTCATGCAGGTCGAGATGAAGGACATCGAGGCCGGCACCAAGACCAACCAGCGCTTCCGTACCGAGGACAAGGTCGAGCGCGCCTTCGTCGACCCGCGCGAGATGCAGTACCTCTACCAGGACGGCGACAGCTACGTGTTCATGGACAAGGAGAACTACGAGCAGCTCTCGCTGCCCGGGGACTTCCTCGAAGGCCAGGCCGGCTACCTGCTTCCGAACACCGACGTGCAGATCAACTTCTACAACGGCCGCCCGATCGGCGTCGAGCTGCCGCCCTCGGTCGTGCTCACGGTGGTCGACACCGAGCCCGGCATCAAGAACGCGACGGCGACCAACACCTTCAAGCCGGCGAAGATGGAAACCGGCATCACCGTGCAGGTGCCGCCCTTCATCAACAAAGGCGAGAAGATCAAGATCGACACCGCCGAAGGCACCTACATGGAGCGCGCGTAGCAGACCTCCAGTACTTCGCGGTCTGCATCGCGATCTGGAGCACGACCTGGATCGCGATCACCTGCCAGCTCGGGACGGTCGCCCCCGAGATGAGCGTGGCCTACCGCTTTTTGCTCGCCTCGCTCCTCCTCTTTGCCTGGTGCCTGATTCGCCGGCTGCAGCTGCGCTTCACCCTGCGCGAGCACCTGTGGCTGGCGCTCTTCGGTCTGGGCACATTCGGCGTCAGCTATGTCTTCGTCTACTACGCCGAGCAGCATGTGGTCTCCGGGCTGGTGGCCGTCGGCTACTCCGCGAGCCCGCTGCTCGGCATGCTGGGAATGCGCTTGTTCTTCGGGACGCCCATGACGCGTCGCGTAGCGGTCGCGTCGCTCCTCGGGATCAGCGGCATCGTCGTGGTGTTTTATCCCGAGCTCGCGCGGCTGCAGGGCGGCACCGAGGCCACCATGGGCGCTTGCTTCACGCTGCTCGCCGTGCTGGTTTCTTCGTTCGGCAGCATCATCGCGTACCGCAACCAGCGCTGCGGCGTGCCCCTGTGGCAAGGCATGGCGTGGGGCATGCTCTACGGCGCGTTGAGCGCGCTCGCGATCGGCCTCGCGAGCGGCAAGGCGCTCGCCTTCGAGCAGACGCCGCGATACGTGCTCTCGCTTGCCTATCTCGCGCTGCTCGGCTCGATCGCCGCTTTCGCCAGCTACCTGACGCTGCTCAAGCGTATCGGCGCCGCGCGCGCCGGCTATATCGGCGTCATGGTGCCGGTGGTGGCGCTGTTTCTTTCGGCGGCGTTCGAGCGCTTCAGCTTTCATCCGCTGACCTGGGCGGGCATCGGCGTCTCGGTCGCGGGCAACGTCCTCATGCTGAGGACCGAGCGCGCCTAGCGCACAGGATTAGCGCGCGCACCGTCTCCTCGGCATAAGCGCGGGCCCCCGTCCAGTTGCTTTCCCGAGGGCCGGCGACGTTCAGCACCCGGGCGGCGCATCGCTCCACGGACGCAGCGGCCTGCGCCGCAGCTTCCGTCGGCCGCG
This sequence comes from Burkholderiales bacterium, assembly GCA_035631735.1. Classification (GTDB taxonomy): domain Bacteria; phylum Pseudomonadota; class Gammaproteobacteria; order Burkholderiales; family SG8-39; genus SCGC-AG-212-J23. The sequence continues at coordinate 4,644 of DASQIG010000436.1, forward strand.
AAACGGCGGCATCGATGACGAGAAACGGCTTGCCGTAGCGCACGCAATCGTGGCGGGTTTGCCGCGAGCCGCCGCTCAGCGGGCCATAAGCGAGAATCAGCGTTGCGTCCGAGTCGAGCACATTTCGCGTCGTGCGCATGCGATAGTCGGCGCCGGCGAGCTCCACCACGGGATAGCGCTCCGGGATCGGCCCGTCTTCGGCCAGCCGGCCGGCGGGGCACCAGCCACCGCAGGCAAAATCGAGCGCCAGCGCAGCATCGAGCGCGCCACGGTCGACGCCGCTCTGGCCTCCGGAAACAATCTTTTCGAGCGCCAGCGCCATGCCGGGCGCCGGCTACGCCAGTGCCTTGAGGGTTTCCTGTGCTTCGCGATAGGCAACGCTCTTGCGCAGATCGCGGCCGCCCTGCTTCTTCATCCGCTCGAGCCGCTCGGGCTTGGCCAGCTGCACGTCCTTGAGCGATTCGAGCAACGCGTCGAGTCCCGCCGGGTTGTTGCATAGCAGGACCATGTCGCATCCCGCGGCGAGCGCGGCTCGCGCGCGCTCGGGCGCTCCGCCGGCGACCGCGGCGCCCTCCATCGAAAGGTCATCGCTGAACACGATGCCCTGGAAGCCGAGCTGCTGGCGCAGCACCTGCTGGAGCCAGCGGGCCGAGTAGCCCGCGGGCTGCGAATCGACCTGCGGATAGATGACGTGCGCCGGCATGACCGCCGCGAGCCCTGCTTCGATCACCTGCTTGTAAGGCGCGATGTCCTTGCGAGCGATCTCTTTGAACGTGCGCTGGTCGCGTGGCACGGCGACATGCGAGTCGGCCTCCGCATAGCCGTGGCCGGGGAAATGCTTGGCCACCGCCGCTACGCCGCCCTGCGCGAGGCCTTTCACCAGGCAGGCGCCGAGCGCGCCGACGGCCGTGGGATCGAAGTGCAGCGCGCGATCGCCGATCACCGAGCTGCCGCCGTAATCGAGATCGAGCACGGGCGAAAAGCTGAAGTCGACGCCGTGCGCGCCGAGCTCGGCGGCGATGATGAACCCGATGGACGCCGCGGCGTCCTTCGCCGCATCGCGGTCGCGGTCCCAGAGCTTGCCGAGCTCGCGCATCGGCGGGATGGCCGTAAAGCCGTCGCGAAAGCGCTGCACGCGCCCGCCTTCGTGATCCACGCACACCGGCAGCGCCGGCTCGCGCTGCCGCTCGATCTCGGCGGTGAGCTGCGCGAGCTGCTCCGGATTCTGGTAGTTGCGCGCGAACAGGATCACCGCGCCCGCCGCCGGATGACGGATGCGTCCGCGATCTTCATCCGTGAGCGTGGTGCCGAGCACATCGACGACCACCGGCCCGGGCGGCAGCCTTACTTTTCGCACTCGAGTATGACGGTGGCGAACGCCACGCCGCGCTCATCCGAGAGCGAGACGTGCGCGCTGGTGACGCCCTTCGTTTTCAGGTAGCGCTGCAGCGCATCGGAGAACTCGAGCACCGGCTGCCCGGAAGCGAGGTTGCGCACCCAGACGCCGTGCCAGTTCGCGGGCGCCTTGATGCCGGTGCCCAGCGCCTTGGTGAAGGCCTCCTTGGCCGCGAAGCGCTTGGCGAGAAAGTTCGCGGGTAGCCGGTGGCCATGAAAGCGCGCGAGCTCCGGCGGGCAGAGGACGCGCCGCGCAAAGCGCTCGCCGTAGCGCTTGAGCGCCGCTTCGATGCGCGCGATTTCCACCACGTCGGTGCCGACGCCGTAGATCACCTTGCGGCGCGCACCATCAGGCTCTTCATCTCGCGCACGGCTTCACGCATGCCGACGAATACCGCGCGGCTGACGATCGCGTGGCCGATGTGCAGCTCGCGGACACCCGCAAGCGCGGCCACCGGCTCGACGTTGAAGTAGTTGAGCGCGTGGCCGGCATTGAAGCGCATGCCGGCCGCCCGAATCGCGTCGCCTGCGGCCTGGATCTTCTTCAGCTCCGCCACCACGGCCGGGCTCTCGGCATCGCGGCCGCGCGAATGGAAGGCATGGGCATAGGGACCGGTATGGATCTCGCACACCGCGGCGCCGATGCGCGCGGCGGCCTCGACCTGGCGGGGCTGCGCGTCGATGAAGACCGAGACCACGATGCCGGCAGCCGCAAGGCGCGCGACCACCTCCTTCAGGCGGCGTTCCTGCGCCACGATGTTCAGCCCGCCTTCGGTGGTGATCTCGGCGCGGCCCTCGGGCACCAGCATCGCCATCTCGGGCTTGATGCGACCGGCGATACCGACCATCTCGTCGGTGGCAGCCATCTCGAGGTTGAGGCGGATGTGGGTGAGCTCGCGCAGGCGCCGCACATCCTCGTCCTGGATGTGGCGGCGGTCTTCGCGCAGGTGGCAGGTGATGCCATCGGCGCCGCCGAGATGGGCTTCCACCGCGGCCCATACCGGATCGGGCTCATAGGTGCGGCGCGCCTGGCGGACGGTGGCTACGTGGTCGATGTTGACGCCAAGCTCGATCACAACTCGTTCAGCTCCATGAGGACGCTCCGCGTATGCAGCACCTGGCCATGCAGCCGCTGGCCGATCAGCGCGCGCATCAGGTGGCGGGCTTCGTCGCGCGTTTCACTGCGGGTGTAATCGTCCGCTGCCAGGTCGAGCAGCGTGCGGCCGCTGATCAGCAAGTCGCCATGCGATGCGCGCACCGGGCCGCGGTCGGGCTCATATACATACGAGCTGGCGGGCTCAATCGGAGCGCCGGTCATTGCGTCCCGGTCGAACAGCGGGGCATAGCCGAGCTCGGCGAGGAGGCGCTTCTCGAAGCTGCGCAGCACCGCGGGGAACGCATCGCCTGCCGAAAGGCGCGCGAGCGCGTCGCCGTAGGCGTCGAACAAAGCCTCGTGCGGGTCCTCGCGCGGCAGCAGGCGCAGGATCAGCTCGTTCAGATAGAAGCCGCACATCAGCGCTCTGCCGGCCAAGGGACGAAATGCGGGCGGCAGCCCGCCGCCCCATTCGGCGCTGATGAGCGTCGCGAGCTCGGCGGAGCCGCTCCAGCCGAGCCGCAACGGGTGGAAGGCGAGCAGCACGCCGCGCATCGCCGAGCGCGGGCGGCGCGCGCCGCGCGCGAGCAGCGCCACGCGCCCGTGCCGGCGTGTGAAGGCTTCGACGATGAGGCTCGTCTCCTTATAGGGATACGTGTGCAGGACGTACCCGGCCTCGTGGTCGGCGCGCTTTTTCATTCGTAGCCCAATTGTCGCAGGACACGAGCGTCATCCGTCCAGGCGCGGCGCACTTTCACCCACACGCCGAGGTAGACCTTGCCCTGGAAGAGGCGCTCGAGGTCCTTGCGGGCCGCCGTTGCCATCGCCTTGAGGCGCTCGCCGCCGGTGCCGAGGAGGATGGCCTTCTGGCTCGCGCGCTCGACCAGGATGGTGGCCTCGATGCGCCGCAACGCGCCCTCCTGCTTGAAGCTCTCGATGATCACCTCGCAGCGGTAAGGCAGCTCCTCGCCGAGCGTCCCGAAGAGCTTCTCGCGCAGCAGCTCGGCGGCGAAGAACCGCTCGTCGCGGTCGGTGAGCTGGTCCTGCGGATAGGCGGGCGCCCCTTCGGGCAGCGCGTCGGCGACGACCCGCAGCAGCTCGGGCACGTTCTTGCCCGTGCGGGCACTGACAGGAACCAAGGCGGCGAAGTCGCGCGTCTTGGCCAGGCGCTCGAGAAACGGGATAAGGTCGCTGCTGCGTTTCACGGTGTCCACCTTGTTGACGACGGCGATGACTTGCTGCCCGGCCGGAATGCGCTCGAGCGCCGCGCGGTCCTCGGCACCGAAGCGCAGCGCCTCGAGCACGAAGAGCACCACATCAGCCTCCCGCGCCGCTTCGCCGACACGCCGGTTGAGCGCCTTGTGCAGCACGCTCTTCAGGCGCGGCGGGTTGCCCGGGGCGTCGACGAAGATGTACTGGCAGCGCGGCAGCGTCAGGATGCCGCGGATCAGATGGCGGGTGGTCTGTGGCCGCGCCGAGACGATCGACAGCTTCTCGCCGACCAGGCGGTTGAGCAGGCTCGACTTGCCGGTGTTCGGGCGGCCGACGAGCGATAGCGTGCCGCAGCGATGGGTCACGCGCCCAGCTTCTCGAGCATTGCCCGCGCCGCCTCCTGCTCGGCGCGCTGGCGCGAGCTGCCGCCGCCGCGGACGCTCAGCTCACCGACGATGCATTCCACCTCGAACGACTGGCGATGCGCCGCGCCGCGCACCGAGACCAGCCGGTACACCGGCAGCGGACGGTGGCCAGCCTGGAGCAGCTCCTGCAGCTCGGTCTTTGCATCTTTCGCCGGCTGGTCCGGATCGAGCCGCGCGAGCCGCTCGCCGAAGACGCGCAGCACGGCGCCGCGCGCCGCGGCGTAGCCGCCGTCGAGGAACACCGCGCCGAAGAGCGCTTCCAGCGCATCGGCGAGGATCGAAGCGCCGGGCTCGGGCGCCGCGAGCAGCTCGCCTTCGCCCAGCCGGACGAGCGCCGGCAGGCCCAGCTCGCGCGCCAGCTCGGCGAGCGCCTCAGCGCGCACCAGGCTTGCGCGCAGCCGGGTCAGCTTTCCTTCAGGCAGCTCGGCGAAGCGGCGGTACAGCTCCTCGGCGATGGCGCACCCGAGCACCCCGTCGCCGAGGAATTCGAGCCGTTCGTTGTGCAGCGGGCCGTGGCTGCGGTGCGTCAGCGCCTGCTCGAGCAGCGCCGGCTGGACAAAGCGGTGGCCGAGCGCGCTCTCGAGATCCGCGGCCCGCGGGCCGATCTACTGCCCTCCCGCGCGGGCCGCGTAGTCGATGTAGAGGCCGACGTTGTTGAAGAGCGGCACTTCCTTGCGATACGCGAAGCTGATCACCACGGCGCTGCCTTCCCTGGTGATCTCGAGGTCGGAGGACTTCACCGTGTTGATGTCGTCGATCGCCGAGCGATTGTCGAACGCGCGCCGCACGTCCGCCACGGTCGCGCCCTGCTTCTCGCGCGCGATCGCGTCGATGGCGTTCTTCGCCGCGCGGAACTCGAGGTACGACGGCACCACCTTCATCCCGAACAACGCGATGAACCCGAGAATCACGAGACCGATGATCAGCGCGATCAGACTCAAGCCCTGTTGCCTGCCGCCCATATCGCCTCCCTGCGTCTAGCGGAACGATCCGAAGCGGCCGAGCTCGTTCAGGTTCAGCCAGATGAAGAAGGCCTTGCCGACGATGTTCTGGTCCGGGACGAAGCCCCAGACCCGGCTGTCGCTCGAATTGTCGCGGTTGTCACCCATGACGAAGTAATGGCCCGGCGGCACGGTGCACGCAAGGCCGTTCATATTGTAGTTGCAATTACCGGCCGCCGCGCGCGAGGGAAGCACGGCGGCGGGCGCATCGTCTTCGAGAAGTATTTCATGCTCGACGCCATCGAGCGTCTCGAGGTAGCGCCGCGAGAACTGCATGCGCTCGCGCGACAGATAGTCGTCGGTCTGCCGCACCGGCACCAGCCGCCCGTTGATGATGAGACGCTTGTTGCGGTACTCGATGCGGTCGCCGGGCAGCCCGACCACGCGCTTGATGTAGTCGAGCGACGGATCCTCCGGGTAGCGGAACACCATCACGTCGCCGCGACGCGGCTCGCCGATCTCGACCATCTTCTTGTTCACCACCGGGAGCCGGATGCCGTAGGCGTACTTGTTCACCAGGATGAAGTCGCCTACCAGCAGCGTCGGCACCATCGAGCTCGACGGGATCTTGAACGGCTCCACCAGGAACGAGCGCAGCAGGAAGACGATCAGGATGACCGGGAAAAACGAGACCGAGTACTCGATCCACCAAGGCTGCTTCGCTCCCTCCGCGCGATGCTTGCGGAACCAAACCGCCTCCAGCGCCCACACCACGCCCGTGACCACCAGCAGGATCAGCAGAAACAGCGCGAAGTTCAACCTTCACTCCGCTGCAGCACCGCAAGAAAGGCCTCCTGCGGGATTTCGACGGAACCGACTTGCTTCATACGTTTTTTTCCCTCTTTCTGTTTTTCGAGCAGCTTCCGCTTGCGCGTCACGTCGCCGCCGTAGCACTTGGCGAGCACGTTCTTGCGCAGCGCCTTGACGTTCTCGCGCGCGATGATGTGGCCGCCGATGGCCGCCTGCACCGCTACGTCGAACATCTGCCGCGGGATCAGGCCGCGCAGGCGCTCGACCAGCTCACGCCCGCGGCGCTGCGCGGTCTCGCGATGCAGCATGGTCGAGAGCGCGTCGACGCGCTCGCCGTTCACCAGGATGTCGAGGCGCACCATGTCCGCCGCGCGGTATTCCTTGAACTCGTAGTCGAGCGAGCCGTAGCCGCGCGTCATCGATTTCAGACGGTCGAAGAAGTCGAGCACCACCTCGTTGAGCGGCAGATCGTACGAGATCACCACGTGGCGCGCCGAGTAATGCATGTTGGTCTGCGTGCCGCGCTTCTGCGTGCACAGCGTGATCACCGGGCCGACGAACTCCTGCGGCACGAAGATCTTGGTGGCGATGATCGGCTCGCGGATCTCGAGGATCGTCTCGGGCGGCGGCAGCCGCGCCGGGTTCGACACCTGCGCCAGCGTGCCGTCGCGCAGCTGCACCTCGTAGACCACCGAGGGCGCGGTGGTAATGAGGTGCATGCCGTACTCGCGCTCGAGGCGCTCCTGCACGATGTCCATGTGCAGCAGGCCGAGGAAGCCGCAGCGAAAGCCGAAGCCGAGCGCCTGCGACGTTTCCGGCTCGTAATGGAACGAGGCGTCGTTGAGATGCAGCTTCTCGAGCGCGTCGCGCAGCGCCTCGTACTCGTTCGCCTCCACCGGGTAGAGCCCGGCGAATACCTGCGGCTTGATCTCCTTGAATCCGGGCAGCGGCGCCGCGGCGGGCCTGTCGGCTTGCGTCAGCGTGTCGCCGACCTTCGCCGCGCGCAGCTCCTTGATGCCGGCGGTCACGAAGCCGACTTCGCCTGCGGCGAGGAAGTCCTTGGTCTTCGCTTTCGGCGTGAACACCCCGACCTGCTCGCAAACATACGCGCCGTCGGTGCTCATCAGCAGGATCCGCTCCTTCGGCTTGAGCGTCCCGTCGACCACCCGCACCAGCATCACCACGCCGACGTAGTTGTCGAACCACGAATCGATGATCAGCGCCTTGAGCGGCGCATCCGGCTCGCCTTTCGGCGCCGGCACGCGCGCGATCACCGCCTCGAGGATCTCGGGCACGTTCTCGCCGGTCTTGGCGCTGGCGCGGATCGCGTTGTGGGCGTCGATGCCGATCACATCCTCGATCTCCTGCACCGCCTTTGCCGGGTCGGCCGAGGGCAGGTCGATCTTGTTCAGCACCGGGATCACCTCGACGCCCTGCTCGATCGCGGTGTAGCAGTTCGCCACCGTCTGCGCCTCGACGCCCTGCGCGGCGTCGACCACCAGCACCGCGCCTTCGCAGGCGGCGAGCGAGCGGCTCACCTCGTAGGAGAAGTCGACGTGGCCCGGCGTGTCGATCAGGTTGAGGAGGTAGCTTTCGCCGTTGCGGGCGCGATACTCGAGTGCCGCGGTCTGCGCCTTGATGGTGATGCCGCGCTCGCGCTCGAGCTCCATCGAGTCGAGCACCTGCTCGGCCATCTCGCGCTCGGCAAGCCCGCCGCACATCTCGATGAAGCGATCGGCGAGCGTCGACTTGCCATGGTCGATGTGCGCGATGATAGAAAAGTTGCGAATGTGGCTCTGCGGCATAACAAAAGAGGGTGCCGCGGCACCCTCCTCAGGGGGCGCTATTTTATTGGATTTGCGCGAGTACCTATCGGAATAACTGCAACACGGCAGGCTCGAGCCGCCCGTGGCAAAGCTCGGCGCCGGCGGCATCGGTCAGCACCGGCACGCGCTCGCCATACCGGCGCGCGAGCGCCGGATCGGCGTCCACGTCCGTTTCCTCGAAGGCGACGCCGAAGGCGCGGAGCGTGCGCGCCATGGTTTCGCACAGATGGCACCCGGCGCGCCCGTAGAGGCGCAGGGGGCTCCTAGCCTTTATCGGTAAGGCCTGCCACGGTGACGAACGCCGTGCTCTCGCCGCGCCTCACCTGCAGCGTGATGACGGCGTTCTTGTCGAGCGAGGCGAGGAGCTTGTTGAACTGCTCGACGGATTTCAGCTCCGTCTGCTGCCCCTTGTGGACCAGCGTCAGCAGGATGTCGCCTTTGCGCACGTCGGCGCGCGCGTCGGGCCGCACGTCGGTGACCACCAGGCCGCTCGCGAGCTGCTTGTCCTTCTTCTGCTCGGCGCTGAGCTCGGCGACGACGATGCCAAGGCGGTTTGCCTGTGCCTCGGCCGGCTTCTGCGGGCGCGGCTTGTCGACGGCGGCGACCCGCTCTTCCTGCAGCTCGCCCACGGTAAGCGCGAGCTTCTTGGTGGCGCCCTTGCGCCAGAGCTCCACGCTGGCCGCGGAGCCGGGGCGCGTCGAGCCGACGATGCGCGGCAGGTCGCTCGAGCTGTCGACCGGCTTGCCATCGAAGGCGGTAATGATGTCGGTGGGCTCGATGCCGGCCTTCTCCGCGGGGCTGCCCTTCTCGACCTGGTTGACGAGCGCGCCGCGCGCGCGGTCGAGGCCGAACGAGGTGGCGAGGTCGCGCGTCACCTCCTGGATCACGACGCCGATCCGCCCGCGCGCGACGCGGCCCTTCTCCTTGAGCTGCTTCTGCACGTCGAGCGCCACGTCGGCGGGAATGGCGAACGACAGGCCCATGAAGCCGCCGGTGCGGCTGTAGATCTGCGAATTGATGCCCACCACTTCACCGCGCAGGTTGAACAGCGGCCCGCCCGAGTTGCCGGGGTTGATGGCGACGTCGGTCTGGATGAACGGCACGAAGTTCTCCTGCGGCAGCGAGCGGCCCTTGGCGCTGACGATGCCGGCGGTGACGGTGTTCTCGAAACCGAAAGGCGAGCCGATCGCCACCACCCATTCGCCGACCTTGAGCCTCGCCGGGTCGCCGAAGCGCACCGCGGGCAGCGGCGCGGTGGTCTCGATCTTGAGCAGCGCGATGTCGGTGCGCTTGTCGGCGCCGATCAGCTTTGCCTTGAACTCGCGCTTGTCGGTGAACTTGACCGTGATCTCGTCGGCGGCGTCCACCACGTGCGCGTTGGTGAGAACGTAGCCGTCCGTGCTGATGATGAAGCCCGAGCCGAGCGAGCGGCTCTCGGAGCGCGGGCCGGGGCCGGGCGCCGGGCCGGGGCCCGGCTGGCGCGGAATGAAGCGGCGGAAGAACTCGAGCACCTCCTCGTCCTCGATGCCCGGCACCTGCGGCAGCGAGGCCGGCCGGCGGATCGCCTGCGTGGTGCTGATGTTGACGACGGCGTTGCCCTGCTCCTCCACCAGGCGCGTGAAATCGGGCAGCTGCGCCTGGGCCGCGAGGCAGAACACCGCCAGCCACAGCGCGGCCAGGGCTCTTAGGGTTGTCATGGTTCCTCTCCTGGTTCTTAGGGGCGCCGGTACTGCACCGCATTGGCGATGCGCTGCACGCTTGCGGCGGGTGCTTCGCCCACGACGGTCACCATATGGTTCGCGACCTCGCGAGTATAGATATGGATCGCCCCGAGGCTGGCAAGCCCGGTGCGCGGCGGCTCGCGCTGCGGCCCGAGCGGCTCGATGAAGACCGAAACGGCGGCCAGGCCGTCCGAAAAGACCAGCTGTCCGACGGGCTTCGATTCGCCCATGCGGCGCGTGAGCTCGCCGACCTTGTGGAAGCCGGGCAGGTCCGCATTGACGCTCCAGCCGGCCAGGCGCGCGGGCGCGGTCGCCGCGTCTTCCACCCGCCAGCCGGCGGCAGCATGGCGCGGCTTCACCATCTCCGGGGTGACGCGCCCGATGGCGAGCTGCGTGAAGGTGAACTGCTCTACCTGGTTGCCGGCGGCATCGACCGTGGTAGCACGCACCAGCATGCCGCTTGCCGTGTCCGCGTACAGGCGATAGCCGTAGCGCAGGTTGTCTCTCGGAGCGAGCACCACGCCCTGGCACTCGAAGCCGCCGATGCGGCGGGTTTCGCCGAGGGAGATGTCGTAGTTTTGCAGCAGCGTACCGAGCTCACCGGGGAGGAGCGCGGGAAAGTTGCGGTCGGGCGTGCGACGCTCGACCTTGACGACGTGGCTTTCCGGCAAATAGCAGCGCACAGTGTCGCGCGTGCGCACCAGCTCGCGTGGCATGCCGTCGAGCACTTCGAGCCGCTCGGTGTCCGCGGCTGCGAGGCGCGTGATGCGCGAGGTCTCGCCGCGGCCGCCGTGCTGGTAGACGAACGTCCCGCTATAGGAAAGGTTGCGAGTCGCGTCCTGGATCTTGCGCAGCCAGCCGAGCGCATCGGTCTGCGCCTGCGCCGTCCCCAAAGTGGAAAACAGCGGCACGCACAGCAGCGCCGCCGAGCGCCAGGCGCTCACTTGGCCGGCTCGTCGGGGTGCTCGGCTACGGAGCGCACGTACGGCGCCATGCCCAGCAGCGATACGCGGGGCGAGAAACCCTGGTGGGCGAGTAAATAGTCGTTCGCCGCGTCGGGCAGCGAGACGGTCAGTGCGGGGGGCTGCGCCTGGGCTACCGGCGGCTGCGGCTGGGGCGCGAATCCGAGCCAGCCGACGAGCGCCACGGCTGCGAGACTCGCGGCGGCGGCGAGCGCATAGCGCTGTAGCGGCGTGCGGCCGGGCAGCGCGCCCGCTGCGAACGGCGCCGGCTCGGCGGCAAGCCGCGCGGCGACACGCTCGACGAAGCGCGGCGAAAGCAGCTGCCGCTGGCCGTGCATGGCGTCGCTCATCAGGTGATAAAGGCGCCAGGTGTCTGCGGCCTGGCGGTCGCGCCGCAGGAGCTCGAGCGCTTCGTCGGCGGCGCGGGCCTCGAGCTCGCCGTCCATCAACGCCGAAATCTTTTCCGTCATGGCGCCCCCACTACTACCATCTTTTGTCCTTGCGCGTGTCCAACAGCGGCCTCAGCTGCTCGGCGATCGCTTCGCGCGCCCGGAAGATGCGCGAGCGCACGGTGCCGATCGGGCAGTCCATGGCTTGCGCGATGTCCTCGTAGCTCATCCCTTCAATCTCGCGCATCTGTATCGCCTTGCGCAGCTCTTCGGGCAGCCCTTCGATCGTGCGGTTCACCGTCTCCGCGATCTCGTTGGACAGCAGTACGCTCTCCGGCGTGTTGATGTCGCGCAGCTGCTCGCCTTCTTCGAACCCTTCGGCCTCTTCGGCCTCCACCTCGGTCGAGGTCGGCGCCCGCCGCCCCAGGGCCATGAGGTAGTTCTTGGCCGTGTTAATCGCAATCCGGTACAGCCACGTATAAAAAGCGCTGTCGCCACGGAACGCGGGGAGTGCGCGGTAGGCCTTGATGAACGCTTCCTGCGTCACATCTTCGACCTCGGCCGGGTCGCGGATGAACCGCGAGAGCAAACGGCCCAACTTGCGCTGGTACTTCTCGACAAGCAGCTCAAACGCCCGCTTGTCGCCACGCTGCGCCCGCGCGACCAGCTGCCGGTCGACGTCGCGCTCAGCCATCGCGCGGCGAGGGCTCCCCACCCCGTCTGCAACGCCTATGTGCCATAGACGCGGCCCGCGTGAAATAGTTCGAAGCGCGCCACGGCCCGTGCCTAGGCGGCGAGTTGCTTCGGCGCCACGCCGGGGACGCGGTTCCACAGCGCCCACAGGCGCAACCGCCGGAACTCTTCCCGGCCGAGCATGTCGCCGGTGACCAGCAGGGTGCGCCGCAGCTCGCCGCCGAGCGGCAGGGCGACGAGGTAGCGCGTGACGTAGCGGCGCGCCGCCACCGGTGCGGCGAAGCGAGCGCCGTTCGCAAGCTCGAAGACAGGCTCAGGCGCGCCGAGCTCGATTGCGCGCACCGAGCTGCCCGCCGCGAGCAGCGCGCGGCTCCCGGCGGCGGCGGCGCCAAGCGCGACGAAGCCGATTGCGGCCGCCAGGCCGAGCGGCCCCTGGAGCAGCGCGTAAGCCACGGCCGCGGCCGCTGCGTGCGCGACCACGATGAGCGCCGCGAGTGGCCGCGAGGGTGCGAGTTGCAGGCGCAGGGCGCTCAAGCGCGCCCGAGGACGAGCGTGCCGTTCGTGCCGCCGAAGCCGAACGAGTTCGACAGCGCCACCCGGATCGGCATGCGCCGCGCACTGTTGGGCACGTAATCGAGGTCGCACGCCGGGTCCGGGGTGCGCAGATTGATGGTCGGCGGCGAGGCCTGGTCGCGCAGCGCGAGCGCCGTGAAGACGGCCTCCACCGCGCCGGCCGCGCCGAGCAGGTGCCCGGTCATCGACTTGGTCGAGTTCACCGCGACTTTGTGCGCGCGGCTGCCCAGCAGCCGCTTGATGGCGACCGTCTCGGCGATGTCGCCGAGCGGCGTGGAAGTGCCGTGCGCGTTGATGTAGTCCACGGTATCGGAGCCGAGCTGCGCGTCTTTCAGCGCATTGCGCATCGCGCGATAGCCGCCGTCGCCGTCCTCCGGCGGCGCGGTCATGTGGTGCGCATCGGCCGACACGCCGTAGCCGAGGAGCTCCGCATAAATGCGCGCGCCGCGCGCCTTGGCATGCTCGTAATCCTCGACCACCACGGCGCCCGCGCCTTCGCCGAGCACGAAGCCGTCGCGGTCCTTGTCCCAGGGACGGCTGGCAGTCGCCGGATCGTCGTTGCGCGTCGACAGCGCCCGGGCGGCCGCAAAGCCGCCGATCGCGAGCTCGGTCACGACCGCCTCGGCGCCGCCGGCGATCATCACCTCGGCCTCGCCGTAGCGGATCGACTTCATCGCCTCGCCGATGCAGTGCGTCGAGGTGGTGCACGCCGTCACCATCGCCAGATTGGGCCCTTTCGCGCCGAGTTCGATCGAAAGCAGCCCCGCGATCATGTTGATGATGCTGCCCGGGATGAAGAACGGCGAGATGCGGCGTGGCCCGCTCTTCTTCAGCTCGTCGTGCATCGCCTCGATCA
>DASQIG010000437.1:0-6446 GCA_035631735.1 Burkholderiales bacterium
CTGGAATCGGTGAGCCAGACGGGGGGGCATCTCTCGTCGAATCTGGGCACGGTCGAGCTCACGATCGCGCTCCATCACGTCTTCAACACGCCGCACGCCCGCATCGTCTGGGACGTCGGCCATCAGACCTATCCGCACAAGATCCTCACCGGACGGCGCGAGCGGATGGCATCGCTGCGGCAGTTCGGAGGCATCTCGGGTTTTCCGCGCCGTTCGGAATCCGAGTACGACACGTTTGGCACTGCGCATTCGTCCACGTCGATTTCGGCCGCGCTCGGCATGGCGGTCGCCGCGCGCAATCTCGGCGAGACGCGCCATGCGGTGGCGGTGATCGGCGATGGCGCGATGAGCGCGGGACAGGCATTCGAGGCGCTCAATAACGCCGGGGTGATCGAGAACATCCGCCTGATCGTCATCCTCAACGACAACGACATGTCGATTTCTCCACCAGTCGGTGGCCTGAATCGTTACCTCGCGCGCCTGATGAGCGGCAAGTTCTACGCCGCGGCGAAGAACGTCGGCAAGCACATGTTGCGGCCGGTTCCGCCGCTGTTCGAACTCGCGCGCAAGTTCGAGGAACATGCCAAAGGCATGGTCGTGCCGGGCACGTTGTTCGAGGAGTTCGGATTCAACTACATCGGCCCGATCGACGGCCACGATCTCGATGCGTTGGTGCCCACGCTCACCAACATCAAAAAGCTGAAAGGCCCGCAATTCCTGCACGTCGTCACGCGCAAGGGCCAGGGCTACAAGCTGGCGGAGGACGACCCGATCGCGTACCACGGCCCGGGCAAATTCAATCCGGCGGAAGGACTGCCGAAGGCAGTGGCGGCGCGGCCGACCTACTCGCAGGTATTCGGCCAATGGCTTTGCGACATGGCCGAGCGCGAGTCGCGTCTGGTCGCCATCACGCCGGCGATGCGGGAAGGGTCCGGGATGGTCGAGTATTCCGAGCGCTTTGCGGAGCGCTACTTCGACGTCGGCATCGCCGAGCAGCACGCGGTGACCTTCGCGGCCGGGCTCGCATGCGAGGGCATGAAGCCGGTGGTGGCCATCTACTCGACGTTCCTGCAGCGCGGCTATGACCAGCTGATTCACGACGTCGCGATCCAGAACCTGCCGGTGCTGTTCGCGCTTGACCGCGGCGGGCTGGTCGGCGGCGACGGCCAGACGCACAACGGCGCCTTCGACTTCGCCTATTTGCGAACGGTGCCGAATCTCACCGTGATGGCTCCGTCGGACGCCGCCGAATGCCGGCAGATGCTCACCACCGGGTTCGGGCTCGACTCACCGTCGGCAGTGCGCTACCCGCGCGGCGCGGCGCTTGGCGAGCCAGGCAACGCGCTCACCCCTCTACCCGTCGCCAAGGGCGAGATCCGCCGCCAGGGAAAGGGCATCGCCATCCTCGCGTTCGGCTCGATGCTGAAGCCGGCGCTCGAGGCGGCGCAGGCGCTGGACGCGAGCGTCGCGAACATGCGCTTCGTGAAGCCGCTCGACGTCGAGCTCGTGAAACAGCTCGCCGCCCAGCATCGTCTGATCGTTACCGTGGAAGAACATCAGCTCATGGGCGGCGCCGGCAGCGCCGTATGCGAAGCGCTCGCCGCGGCCGGGATCGAGAAGCGCGTGCTCCTGCTCGGCCTGCCAGACCGCTTCATCGACCATGGCGACCCCGCGCGGCTTCTCGCATCCGTAGGCCTTGATGCAGAAGGCATCCGCGCCGCCGTTACAAAAGCAATGCCGCGAATGCCCGAGTAAATTAGTCGGAATGGTAAAATCCGTGCCATGAAAGCCCGTGACCTGCACAACATCCCGGACGTCCAGGCGAGCCCGGATTCGCGCAAGCTTGCCATCGATCAGGTGGGGATCAAGGCGATCCGCCATCCGGTGCGCATCATGGAGCGCTCGGGCGGGGTGCAGCACACCATCGCCCTGTTCAACATGTACGTGGGCCTGCCGCATCACTTCAAGGGGACGCACATGTCGCGCTTCGTGGAGATCCTGGAAGCGCACGAGCGTGAGATCACCGTCGAGACCTTCCAGCTGATGCTGCGCGAGATGGTGGAGAAGCTCGAGGCGGAGGAGGGGCGCATCGAGATGTCGTTCCCCTACTTCGTGGAAAAGAAGGCGCCGGTCTCCGGCGTAAGGAGCCTCATGGATTACGAGGTAACCTTTACTGCCGAGATCCGCAAAGGCCGCCAGGGCTTCACCATGAAGGTGCTGGTGCCGGTGACGAGCCTCTGCCCGTGCTCGAAAAGGATTTCGGAGCGCGGCGCCCATAACCAGCGCTCGCACGTTACGGTCACCGCGCGCACCAACGACTTCGTCTGGATCGAGGAGATCGTGGACCTCGTCGAGAAGCAGGCTTCGAGCGAGCTCTACGGGCTGCTGAAGCGCCCCGACGAGAAGCTCGTCACCGAGCGCGCCTACGACAATCCCAAGTTCGTCGAGGATCTGGTGCGCGACGTTGCCTCGGTGCTCAACCTGGATGAGCGCATCGACGCCTACGTGGTCGAGTCGGAGAACTTCGAGTCGATCCACAACCACAGCGCCTACGCGCTGATCGAGAAAGACAAACGCGCTCGGTAGCCGTTCTAGTCGGCGTGACCCTCCTGTCGGGGCTCTTCGTGGGATCGGAAGCAGACGGCCAGGACTACACGGCCCGACGCGAGCGCCTGGTCGCTGAAGTCGATGCCATGTACGCCGAGACAGAGCGCGAAACCGGTCTCGCCCGCATGTCGCCCGCGGTGCGCAGGGCCCTCGGCAAGGTTGAGCGCCAGCGCTTCGTTCCGCGCGGGCAGGCGGACCTCGCGTATCGCAACCAGCCGCTGCCGATCGGCAGCGGTCAGACGATCTCGCAGCCCTACATCGTCGCGCTCTCGACCGATCTGCTGCAGCCGCAGCCCGAGCACATGGTGCTGGAAGTAGGGACCGGGTCGGGCTACCAGGCGGCGATGCTCGCCGAGGTCGTGAAGCAGGTGTACACGATCGAGCTGCTGGAGGACCTCGGCCGCGCGGCGGGGACGCGACTCGCCGAGCTTGGCTACCGCAACATCGAAGTGCGCATCGGCGACGGCTACGCCGGCTGGCCGGACAAGGCGCCCTTCGACGGCATCGTGGTGAGCGCCGCTGCGCCCAGGATCCCGCCCGCGCTGGTGGCGCAGCTCAAGGCGGGTGGCCGCATGGTGATCCCGGTGGGCGGCGACGGCTGGGTGCAGTACCTCAAGGTAGTGACCAAGCGCGCCGACGGCGGCTACGACCAGCACGACGTGATCCCGGTGCGCTTCGTGCCGCTCGTGCCCGGCAAACGCTGACGGCTGCTAGAAGCGCTGAATCAGGGTCATCGTGGCGCCGTCGCGCTCCAGCTGCACGCGATTGAGGAAGCTCATGCCGAGCAGCGCCTGGTCGAGACCGCCGTCGATGACCGCGGCGTCCACGTTGTGCACCTCGATGCCGCCGATGCGCACGGTGTCGAGCTTCAGCAGATAGGTGGGCACCACGCCGTTCGCGGTGCGGCTCATGCCGCGCTCGCCGTGCCGGTAATCGAGGCCGAGCCGGTCGGCGTCCTGCCGCGGCAGCGCCACCATGGTCGCGCCGGTATCGACGACGAAGCGCACGGGAATGCCGTTCACCGCCCCGTCGGCGAAGAAATGCCCGCGCGGATCGGCGGCCAGGATCACCTTGCCACGCGTGCTCGTCATGCCGGCGGCGCGGTAATGCTGGCCGATCGGCAGCACGCGCTTCTCGCCCTTGATCTCGATGGTGGCGCGATCCCGGTCAACCGCGAGCACCGTGATGCCGTTCCAGGTCTGCCCGACCTTCACGGTCTTCGGCTCGCCGCCGGCGACCGCGAGCACCGCCGCCTTGTCGCCGATCACGCCGATCAGCGCGACATCGTCCGCGGCGTGCGCGGCGCCGGCGAGGGCGAGGAGCGAAAGGCAAATAAAATGGCGCATCGATGAAGCCGGTCGCGATCTTTAGAGCCTCTCCGACCGAGGGGCCGGGCTATTTTGCCACCTATCTCGAGCGCCACTCAATGCCGTGGCAGCTCGTCGCGCTCGATTCGGGCGAGCGCGTGCCGCGCGATGCGCGCAAATATTCCGGCCTGGTGTTCATGGGCGGGCCAATGAGCGTGAACGACGAGCTGCCGTGGATCGCGCCGGCGCTCGAGCTCGCGCGCGACGCGGTGCGCAAGGACGTGCCGCTGCTCGGCCACTGCCTGGGCGGCCAGCTCATCTCCAGGGCGCTCGGCGGCAGCGTCAGCGCCACGCGGGTCAAGGAGATCGGCTGGGGCGAGGTGCGCGTCGCGGACAACGAGGTGGCGCGCGAGTGGCTCGGCGACGTGCAGACCTTCCTGTCGTTTCACTGGCATGGCGAGACCTTCACCATTCCGCCCGGTGCGACCCGCGTCATGGAGAATCCGCACTGCGCCAACCAGGGCTTCGCGCTCGGCAAGCACTTCGGCATGCAATGCCACGTCGAGATGACCGAAGCGCTGGTGCGCAGCTGGCTGGCGACGGGGGCGGAGGAGATCGCCGCGAGCCGCGCCAGCCCCGCGGTGCAGGAGCCCGACGAGATCACGCGCGAGCTCGCGCCGCGCCTCGCGGCGCTGCACGAGGTCGCCAACCGCATCTACGATCGCTGGATCGAGGGGCTCGCGAAGGGCTAGTCGCGGAAGTTGATGAACTGAAGCGGCAGGTCGGTCACCGACGTTTTCACCACCTGGATCGCCGCCTGCAGATCGTCCTTCTTCGCTCCTGACACCCGCACCGCGTCGCCCTGGATCGAGGCGGCGACCTTGAGCTTGGAATCCTTGATCAGCTTCTGGATCTGCTTCGCCTTTTCCTGCGGCACGCCGACTTTCACCGTGATCGGGCGCTTGACCTTGTCGCCGGAGATCTTCTCGACCGCACCCGGCTCGAGCGCGCGGACATCGACATTGCGCTTCGCCAGGCGGCCGCGCAGCACGTCGGTCACCTGGCCGAGCTTGAACTCGTCGTCGGCGTAGACCGCAAGCACCAGCTCGCTCTGCTCGACGCGCGCGTCCGAGCCCTTGAAATCGAAGCGGTTGGAAATCTCCTTGTTGGTCTGCTCGACGGCGTTCTTCACTTCCTGCCGGTCGACCTGGGAAACGATGTCGAAGGAGGGCATGGGGGACTCCTCAGCGCAGATTCAACCGCTGCAGCTCCTCGATCCAGCGCAGCGTGGTGCCGCGGATCCACTCGAGGTCCGCGTCGGACGCGTAGCTCGTATAGATCGCGAGGTTGAGCGCCTTGCCGCGCACCAGCATCATGCTCATCGTCGACAGGAGGTAGCGCGGCGCGTCGCGCGAGCGCGGCGCATCGGGCAGCCGCGCGCTCTGCAGCACGGCCACCACGTCCTGATCCTTGCGCAGCTCGGCGAGCAGCGCCGGCTGGCCGCGCGGCTGGCCATCGAGGTAGCGGCGCACCTCGGTCGATGCCGGCACCGGCGGACCCACCTCGCGCAACGCGTCGGCCACCAGTCCTTGGAACGCGCTGAGTTGCACGCGGGCGCTCTCCAGGCTTCTCGGCGTCACCACGATCACGTAGCGCCGCAGCTCCGGCGAGTCGCCCAGGCTGAAGCGGCGCACGTCGGCGTCTTCGAGGGCGAAGAGCAGGATGCGGTTGGAGGCCGAGGTGAGCGACTCCGCCAGCTCGAGCAGCCGCGGCGAGCCCGTCGCCTGCACGTCCGCGAACCCCGGCGGCGCGTCGAGCGCGAGGCGCGCGTCGCCCACCTGCACCGCGAACGGTGCGGCGAGCGCCGTGCTTGCAAAGAGAACCAGGCTGGCGAGGATGCGCACGCGGCGCATTCTAGCGGCTCGCGCCGGATCACTTATGATTGCCGTTTGCGGAGCGACGCTTGACGAAGATACTGGACCAGCTACCGAAGGGCGAGAAGGTCGGCATCGCTTTCTCCGGCGGCCTGGACACCAGCGCGGCGGTGCATTGGATGCGCGCCAACGGCGCGATCCCCTACGCGTATACCGCCAACCTCGGCCAGCCCGACGAGGCGGACTACGACGCGATTCCGCGCAAGGCGCTCTCCTACGGCGCCGAGAAGGCGCGGCTCGTCGAGTGCCGCCCGCAGCTCGTCGCCGAGGGCATCGCCGCGATCCAGTGCGCGGCGTTCCATATCTCGACGGCCGGCGCGACCTACTACAACACCACGCCGCTCGGGCGCGCGGTGACCGGCACAATGCTGGTCGTCGCCATGCGCGAGGACGGCGTCGACATCTGGAGCGATGGCAGCACCTACAAGGGCAACGACATCGAGCGCTTCTACCGCTACGGCCTGCTCGCGAACCCGGCATTGCGCATCTACAAGCCGTGGCTCGACCAGCGCTTCATCGACGAGCTGGGCGGCCGCAAGGAGATGTCCGAGTATCTGGCCGGCGCCGGCCTCGAGTACAAGATGAGCGCCGAAAGCGC
>DASQIG010000438.1:0-3484 GCA_035631735.1 Burkholderiales bacterium
TACTCTCGCGCAAGAGCGAGGCGATGCAGCTTCGCTATCTCCAGACGCTCACCAACATCGCGGGCGACAAGGCCTCGACCATCGTCTTCCCGGTGCCGATGGACGTCCTCGGGCCGCTGCTCAGCCGCAAATCGGGGACAGGTTCGTAATTCCGATCCAGGGTCGCAATTATTTGGTGGCGACCAGACGTCATAGCCAATGACCGTGGCGCCGCGCGTAGCGTGCGTGTTATTGGCAGGATGACGGACAGGATAATCCGCACGCCGACGAAGTTTGGGGTGGACCGAACAGAGATCTAAGTCTGTCCCAGGCGCGGACGAACTTCCGCGAATTTGGTGCCGCTCGCAGAGATTGGCTGGCTCACGTTCGGCCACCGCGTTCAGAGGAGCGATGACCCATATAACCTTGAGCGCGCGATCTCAATAATTACGACCCTGGATCGGAATTAGCAGGCAGCGTACCGAGCCCTTAAGCAGTTCTTAAGGTTCGCGGGCCACCATGGCGGGCATCCGAAACTTCGCAGTGGAGATTCGCCCATCATGAGGATGCAACCAATGCGCGCCGCCGTGCTGGCAGCGCTCTTGCCACTTGTCATTGCCGGCTGCTCGGCGTCCACCGCCGCGACGCCGCCCGCCGCCGCACCAGCCGCGACGGCCGCCGCGAGCGTGCGCGGCCCGGGCTTCGACTTCACGCAGCTCGCCAGGGACGAGGGCCCGGCGGTCGTGAACATCAGCGTCACCAAGGAAGTCGCGACCCAGATGCCGCAGCTCGACCCGAACGACCCGTTCTACCAGTTCTTCCGCCAGTTCCAGGGGGCGGTGCCGCGGCAGACGCCGGAGCACGGCATCGGCTCCGGGTTCATCGTCAGCCCGGACGGCTACATCCTGACTAACGCGCACGTCATTGACGGCGTGAAGGAAGTGCACGTCAAGCTGACCGACCGGCGCGAGTTCACCGCCAAGGTGGTCGGCACCGATCCGAAGACCGACGTCGCGCTGATCAAGATCGATGCGAAGAATCTGCCCACGGTGCGCATCGGCAGCGCGAAGAACGTGGAGGTCGGCCAGTGGGTCGTGGCGATGGGCTCGCCCTTCGGCTTCGAGAACTCGCTCACGGCAGGCGTCGTGTCGGCGAAGTCGCGCTCCCTGCCGGGTGACGGCTACGTGCCGTTCATACAGACGGACGTGGCGGTGAACCCGGGCAATTCCGGCGGGCCGCTTTTCGACATGAACGGCAACGTCATCGGCATCAACTCGCAGATCTACAGCCGCTCGGGCGGCTACATGGGCTTGTCGTTCGCCATCCCGATCGATGTAGCGATGCATGTGAAGGACGAGCTGGCGAAGAGCGGCCACGTGACGCGCGGCCGCATCGGCGTCGCCATCCAGTCGGTGAACCAGAGCCTCGCGCAGTCCTTCGGCCTGCCCAAGCCCCAAGGCGCGCTGGTCAGCGCGGTCGCGGACAACAGTCCCGCCGCGCGCGCCGGCATCAAGGCGGGCGACGTGATCCTCGCCTGGAACGGCACGCCGATCGACGACTCGGCCGAGCTGCCGAGCCTCGTCGCCGACACGGCGCCGGGCAAGCATGCAACGGTGAAGCTGTGGCGCAACGGCGCGGAACAAACGCTCGGCGTCACGGTCGGCTCAATGCCGGACGAGAAGGTGGCGAGCGCGCAGGACACGAATCCCGGTGCAAATTCCGGCAAACTCGGCCTTACCGTGCAGCAAAGCGACCAGGGACTGGTCGTCGCCGGCGCCTCGGGCCCGGCGGCGCGTGCCGGTGTGCAGGAGGGCGATGTGATCCTTGCAGTGAACAACCAGCCGGTGAAGAGCGTGGAACAATTGCGCCGGCTCCTGGACAAGGCCGGAAGACACGTGGCGCTCCTCGTGCAGCGCGAGGACACCAAGGTGTATGTGCCGGTGGACCTCGGGTGACGCCATGAGACTGCTACTTGTAGAAGACGACATGATGATCGGGGCGGGCGTGCGCGCGGCACTGCGCCAGGACGGCTACGTAGTCGACTGGGTACAGGATGGCGCAGCCGCCGAAGCGGCGCTCGCCGCCGAGCCCGCGTACGCGCTGGTGCTGCTGGACCTCGGCCTGCCGAAGAAGGACGGACTGACGGTCCTCGAGAACCTGCGCCGGCGCGGCAAGCGCATTCCGGTGCTGATCATCACCGCGCGCGATGCGGTGGCCGATCGCGTGCGCGGGCTCGATCTCGGCGCGGACGACTACCTGGTGAAACCGTTCGAGCTCGACGAGCTCAGCGCGCGTATCCGTGCGCTGCTGAGGCGTCACGCCGGGCGCGCGCAGCCGGTGGTCGAGTTCGGCGGCTTCCGGGTCGATCCCTCGAGCCGCAAGGTGACCTACCTCGGGCGCGAGGTGAGCGTCTCGGGGCGCGAGTTCTCGCTGCTCTCGGCCCTGCTCGAGCGGCCCGGGCGGCCGCTGTCGCGCGCGCAGCTCGAGGAGCGCCTCTACGGCTGGGGTGAAGAAGTCGCGAGCAACTCGGTCGAGGTGCACGTGCACAACCTGCGCCGCAAGCTCGGCGAGCGTGCGATCCGCACCGTGCGCGGCGCGGGCTACGTGATCGACGAGGCTGCGGCCGAGGCGTGTCGATCCGCCGCAAGCTCCTCCTAGCGCTGCTCGCGGCGCTCGTCGTCACCGGCCTCGCGGCGAGCGGCGCGACCTGGCTCGAGGTGCGCCGGCAGGCCAACCAGCTTTTCGACTATCACCTCGAGCAGATGGCGCTGTCGCTCGCCGACCAGCCGCTCTCGGCGAGCGCGGAGCTGCTGCCGCAGCTCGGGCTCGGCCAGGACTACGTGATCCAGGTGTGGGACGCGGGCGGCGTGCTCGCTTACATCTCGAGGAACGGCGCGCCGCTTCCGCCCGCGAGCTCGGGCTTCGATAACGTCGCCATGGATGGCGAAGACTGGCGCGTCTTCACGCTGCAGACGCCCGACCGCACCATCCAGGTGGCGGCGCCGGCGGAGCTGAGGAGCGGCCGCGCCACGGCGATGGCGCTGCGCATCCTCGTGCCGATCCTCGCCACCATCCCGGTATACGGGCTCATCATCTGGCTCATCGTCGGCGAAGGCCTGCGGCCGCTGAACGAGATCGCGCGCGCCATCCGCCGGCGCCAGCCGGCCTCGCTCGAGCCGCTGCCGCAAGCGAAGCTGCCGGAGGAAGTGGCGCCGCTCGTGAGCGAGCTCAACGCGCTGCTCGAGCGCCTGCGCGAGGCGCTCGACCGGCAGAGGCGCTTCACCGCGGATGCGGCGCACGAGCTGCGCTCGCCCCTCACCGCGCTCCAGGTGCAGCTCGACATGCTCGCGCGGGCGCGCACGCCCGAGGAAACGCGCGCCGCGCTCGAGGCGCTGCGCGCCGGCATGAAGCGCGCCTCGCGCCTCGTCGAGCAGATGCTGACCATGGCGCGGCTCGAGCCGGACGCGCGGCTCGCGCAACCTGCTGTCATTGCGCTCGACACGCT
>DASQIG010000439.1:0-10340 GCA_035631735.1 Burkholderiales bacterium
GCCGATGCGGCTGCTGCTGGTCGAAGACAATCTGTCGCTCGCGGACTGGCTCTCGCGCGCGCTGCGCGACAACCGCTACACGGTCGATTGCGCGCATGACGGCGCGCAAGCCGATCATCTGCTGCGCACGCAGAGCTACGACCTCGTGATCCTCGACCTCTCGCTGCCGAAGCTCGACGGCCGCGAGGTGCTGCGGCGCCTGCGCGTGCGCGGCAGCAATGTCCCGGTGCTGATACTGACAGCCACCAACACCGTGCAAGGCCGCATCCAGGGCCTTAACCAGGGCGCGGACGACTACGTGGCGAAGCCCTTCGACCTGAGCGAGCTCGACGCGCGCATCCGCGCGATCCTGCGGCGCGCCAATCAGAGCGCGAACCCGATCCTCGAGTGCGGTCGGCTCCGCTATGACGGCAATACGCGGCTGTTCTCGATCTCGGAGAAACCGCTGCCCTTGCCGCCGCGCGAGCATGCGGTGCTCGAGACGCTGATCCTCAAGCAGGGCAAGACCGTGAGCAAGCAGGCGATCGCGAGCAGCCTGTTCGCCCTCACCGACACCACCGCCCCCGACGCGATCGAGATCTACGTCTCGCGGCTGCGCAAGAAGCTCGAGCCGAGCGACGCGGCGCTGGTCACGCTGCGCGGCCTGGGGTACCTGCTCAAACGCCGCAGTGCCTAAGAGCCTGCGGCTGCAGCTCCTCGCGTGGCTGCTGGTGCCCTTGCCCGCGCTCGTCGCGATCAACACATGGCTGTCGTATCGCCAGGCGGCGCAGACGGCGACGGCGGTGCAGGACCGCATGCTGATGGGGGCGCTGCGCATCATTGCCGAGCAGACCTATTACCGCGCGGGCGAGCTGCATGTCGAGGTGCCGCCCGCGGCGCTCGAGCTCTTCGAGTCGGCGAGCGACGATCGCGTGTATTACCGGGTACTGTCGCCGCGCGGTACGCTGCTGCTCGGCTACCCCGAGCTGCCGTCGCCGGCGGCGCCGCCGCGCTCGGAGGAGTTCACGCACTTCGATGCCACGATGCGCGGCGAGCCGGTGCGGGTCGCGGTCCTCGCGCATCCGCTGATCGGGACTCCCGGGTCCGAGGCGGTGCTCATCGAAGTGGCGCAGACGCTGCATGCCAACCGCGAGCTCGCCAGCCAGATCTGGCGGCAGGCGATCCAGCACCAGGTCATCATTCTTGCGCTCGCCATTGTCCTGGTCTGGCTCGGCTTGCGCTTCGGCCTCGCGCCGCTCCTGCGGCTGCGCGACGCGGTGCTCGAGCGCCGTCCCGGCACGCTCGAGCGGCTCGACGCCGCGGCAGTGCCGCATGAGCTCGCGCCGCTGGTGCAGGCGCTGAACGAATACGTGCGCCGCCTCGACCAGCACATGGCCGAGCATGGGCGCTTCGTCGCGTACGCGTCGCACCAGCTGCGCACGGCGCTCACGGTGCTCAACACGCAGGTGACGTACGCGCTCTCCAGCGCCGACGCCGCTTCGCGTGAAGAGGCGCTGCGCGCGATGCGCGACGGCGTGCGCAATGCGATCCGGCTCGTGAACCAGCTGCTCACGCTGTTCGTGGCCGAGGCAGCGCGCCAGGCGGGTGAGCGCGAGGCGCAGGTCGACCTCGCGCCGGTAGTGAAGCAGGTGCTCGAGGAAGTGGCGGCGGCGGCGCACGCGAAGTCGATCGATCTCGGCTTCGAGCAGCGCGGCAGCGCGCTGGTGCGCGGCAGCGCGCCGATGCTGCGCGAGCTCGTCGCCAACCTCATCGACAACGCGATTCGCTACACCCCGGACCGCGGCGTCGTGACCGCGGTGCTCGAGGCAAGCGAAGCGCGCGTGACGCTGCGCATCGAGGACAACGGGCCCGGCATCCCGGCAGAGGAGCGCGAGCGCGTCTTCGAGCGCTTTTACCGCCATGATGCGGCCGCGAGCGGCGGTTGCGGCCTCGGGCTGCCGATCGTGCGCGAGATCGCTGCGGCGAGCGGCGCTCGCGTCGCGCTTTCCGAGCCGCCGGGCGGCGGCCTCGCGGTCTCGGTGGTGTTCGGCTAGCTGCCGCCCGCCGCCGCCTTACGCTTCGCGGCGGCCGCGTCGACGAATTCGAGCGTGTAGGTCTTCGCGAGATCGATGTTCTTGTACTGCACGTTGCGGTCGATCGCCTGCATTACCTTCAGCACGGTGGCGGGACCCGACGGTGGCATGCGGCCGTCCGCCGTGAACATCGGCTTCGCTGCCGCGATCACTTTTACGTAGAGCTGGCGATCGCCGGCCTGGTACTCCGCCGGCATGGCGCGCGCGATCGCCTCGGCGTCCTCGTCATGAATGTAGGCAAGCGCGCCGACGAGCGCGCTCACCACGCGCTGCACCTTCGCGCGGTTGCGCTCGACCCAGGAATTGCGCATATAGAGGCACGCGGACGGGTAGAGGCCGCCGAGCACTAACGCGGTCGCCTGCGGCGTGCGCAGGTCGACGAGGATCCGAGCCTCGCCGCTCTTCAGCAGCCGCGAGACGGTGGGCTCGGTGGTCATGCCGGCGTCGATCGTGCCTTGGCGCATGGCGGCGATGAAGCGATCGCCGGCGCCCACCGGAACCAGCGTTATATCGTTGGGCCGCACGCCGTGTGCGAGTGCCAGGTACTGCGTCAGAAAGCTGGTCGAGGCGCCAAGGCCGGTGACGCCGACCGTGCGGCCCTTGAGCGCGGCGACCGAGCGGGCCGCGGCCGCGCTGCGCGCGCCGACGAGCAGCGCTTCGCCGGTCGAGACGGCGAACTGCACCACCGATTGCACGAGCTTGCCCTTCGCCTGCAGCGCGACGGTGTGATCGTAGAAGCCGACCACGCCATCGGCGGCGCCTGAAAGCAGCGCGTCGCGCGCTTCGACGCCGGCGCTTTCGCTGCGCAGCTCCACGTCGATGTCCGCGGCGCGGAAAAGCCCCAGCCGCTCGGCGAGCTTCGCCGGCAAATAGACCAGCTTGTCGCTGCCGCCGATGGTGATGACCACGCGGTCGCGCGCGTGCGCGGCTGCTGCGAAAAGCAGGCCGAGCGCGATCAGCAGAATCTTCGACATAGCGGTCCCCGCTTTATTTTAGGCGCCGGCAGCTTGCGGGCCGCTTTCACGCCGGGCGCACGTTGCGCGGCCCCAACGCGGCGGCGCATTGAAAGCGGTTGGAAAGCCTGCGCTTTCTAAGGTGCGCGCGCGTCCAACACGGACGCCTACATCGGAGGGGATCAAGAATGAATCACATAGCACGTCGAGCCACCTTGGCCGCGCTCGCCGCACTCGCCGCGGGCTCTGCGGTGGCGCAAACACAAGGCGAGCGGGACGTCCTGCGGGAGGCGTCCGCGCGGCGCGATGGCATTGCATTGCACCGGCCGGGCCTCGATCTCTCGCTGTACGGCCTTCTCGACCTGACATTCGTCTCGCAGTCGAACGCCAATGCGGCCGGCCAGCGCGAGAGCAATTTCCAGACGCCGTGGTTCAGCGGCTCGCGCTGGGGAATCATCGGCTCGCGCAACCTGCCCGACGGCGCGCCATCGCTCATCTTCAAGCTCGAGGGCGAGTACGTGGTCTCGACCGGCAACATGGACACGCCGGGAACGATCTTCAACCGCGACGCCTGGGTCGGCTTCTACAGCGACGCCTGGGGCAAGCTGACGATGGGCCGGCAGAACACGCTGCCGCGGGACTTTGCAGGCAACTGGGGCGATCCGTATACGTCGGACGGCCAGGTGACGTATGAAGAGCGCGGCTGGACCAACACCAACAACTTCAAGCAGCTCATCTTCTACGCAGCGAGCCCGAGCGGCACGCGCTGGGACCGCGGCGTGGTCTACAAGAAGGACTTCGGCCAGTTCATGCTCGGCGTCGGCCACCAGTTCCAGAGTCCGGGCGCAGGCAACGACCCGGTGCCGGGACAGGACAACCGCAATAACTCCAACGCCATCGGCGGCGCCTGGAACGGCGGGCTGGCCAACGTCTCGGGCTACTACAACCGCTCGGACATCAACGGGTTCAAGCACAAGTCGTTCGCGATCGGCGGTAACGTCGGCATCGGGCCCATGGTGCGCGTCTACGGCGGCTGGTTCCACTACACGGCCGAGCAGCCCGTGGCCTTCCCCGAGCGCAAGGACAACGCGTGGACGGTGTCGGCGCGGCTCGCCCCCGCCGGCAAGCTCGACTACGAGCTCGGCTACGCGCACTTCAAGGCGGATAACGGCGGCGCGATCGGCGGGCTGATACGCAACCCGTATACCAGCACCACCGGCATCACGAGCGTGCAGAGCGGCTCGAAGGGCACGATCTACGGCTCGGTGTTCTATCACTTCGACCGCAGCACGGAGGTCTACGCCGTGTTCGACCATATGAAGACCAAGGACGGCTGGATGGATCCGCGCTCGGCGGGTCTGCCCACGCAGAACGAGTTCGGGGTCGGCATCCGCACGCGGTTCTGAGATGAAAAGGCTGCTCTCTGGTGCATTGCTGGTGCTCGCCGCGGCCACGGCGGGTACCAGCGCTGCCCAAACCTATCCGTCGAAGCCGGTGCGCATCATCGCGCCCTTCGCGCCGGGCGGCGGCACCGACTTCATCGCGCGGCTCATCGCGCAGAAGCTCACGGAGCGAATTGGGCAGCAGGTGATCGTCGAGAACAAGCCGGGCGCCGGCGGCAACCTCGGCGCGGAGTTCGCGGTCAAGTCGCCGCCCGACGGCTACACGCTGTTGCTGATCGCCGGCAGCTATACGGTGAATCCGAGCCTGTACAAGCTGTCCTTCGACCCGGTGAACGATATCTCGCCGATCGTGCAGCTCTCGCAGGGACCGTTCGTGGTCGCGGTGCATCCTTCGGTGCCGGCAAAGACGCTGAAGGAGCTCATCGACTACGCGCGCCGCGAGCCCGACAGGCTGTCGTACGCCTCGGCGGGCTCGGGGAGCATCACGCACCTTGCAAGCGAGCTGTTCATGCAGATGGCGCGCATCAGGGTCGTGCACGTGCCGTACAAGGGCACCGGGCCGGCGCTGAACGACACCATCGCGGGGAACACGCAGCTCATCTTCGGCAGCGTCGCGACGAGCCTGCAGTTCATCAAGTCGGGTCGCCTGCGAGGTCTGGCGGTGACCACGCCGCAGCGCATTGCCGCCGCGCCGGATCTACCGACGGTTGCCGAAGCGGGCGTGCCGGGCTATGAGGTGGTGCTCTGGCACGGGCTGGTCGGTCCGAAGGGCCTGCCGAGCGCGGTGATCGAGCGCATCAACCAGGCGGCGAATGACGCGCTGAAGTCGAAGGACGTGGCCGATCTCCTCGCCACGGACGGCGTGGCGCCGGCGGGCGGCGCGCCCGAGACGTTCCGCGCGCTGATCAAGGCCGACATCGAGCGCTGGAGCAAGGTCGTAAGACAGGCGAACATCAAGATCGACTGATTCCCCTGAAGAAGGGGAAGGACACAAGCCTGGCGAGGCTCCAACCCTCGGCCAGGCTTTTTCTTTTCAACGACGCGGCTACGCCGTCCGCCTGATGAGCGGGTGTATCTCTGCGGTGTCTGTAGTTGCCCGCGTTTCGGCCGCCGGCTGCAGCAGGCGCGCGCGCCGCTCCGTGTTCCTGCGCGCGTCGAAGCCGTGACGCTGCCAGGTGGCGGTAATGTCAGTCGAGGAGGCGGGCACGTACTTGAAGCGCGGATCGAGCAAACCCATCGGCCTTACTCCGGGTGATGCACCGGCGACGGCCAGGCACATTCCACGCCGAGCGCGACGCCGCGATAGGCGTCCGTGACCAACGGCGCAACATCGCCGGCGCGGCGAGCGACCCGGAGGAGCCGCACGAGGCCGGTGACGCCGAGAAAGAGGCGGCCTTCCCGCCTCAGAGAAGGGGAGGAGGAGTGCCCTGAGGTTGGGTGGGAAGGCCGCATAACCCATGCTGGCCAGCCCGCGTAGCGGCAATATTTCCGCTCAGAGTGGTTTTGTTACGGTTGAAAGATTACGGCGCGATCTGCGATGGCCGTTTGAGGGCGACCACCGCAAGGAGCGCGACGCCAAGGAACAGCGCGCCCAGCACGACGATGGCAAGATCGCCGAGCGGCCAGGCGACGCCCAGGCCTTCGCCGGTCCAGAACACGCCGAACGCGGAGAGCATGACGCCGACGGCGAACTTGAGCTGGTTTTCCGGCACGCGCTCGAGCGGCCGGCGCAGCACGAGCCCGGTCACGGTGACGAGCGCGCAGGCTGCCACGGCGCCGACGCTCGCCGGGACGAGCAGTCCCCGCCCCGCGCCGACGGCCACCACGATGAAGGCGACCTCGATGCCTTCGAGCAGCACGGCCTTGAAGCTCGCGAGCCCCGCGATCCAGTCGAGCCGCGATTCGTGCCGGAGCAACTCCTCGCTGCCGGTCGCAAAGGCGGCTGCCTCGTCATGCAACGGGATGAGGCCGGCTGCGCGCAAGATCGCCTTGCGCAGCCACCGTACCCCGAAGACGAGGAGCGAGACGCCGACGCCGAGCTGCAGCCACTGGATCGGAAAGCGCTCGAGCAGCGGCCCGGCCGCGATGACAATCAGCGCAAGGAGCGCAAGCGCAGCCGCCGCGCCGAGCGATGCCACGCGCCAGCCCCGCACTGCCGCCGCGGCAAGCACGATGGTAAATGCCTCGACCGCTTCGACCAGCGAGGCGAGGAACGCGGCTGAGACGGCAGCCGCCGCACCGAGGGGGAAGACGATCATTGGCCGCCAGTATGCCGTTGCCGCCCGCGCTCCGCGTTTCCGCCCGCCGGCGGTGCGATTACAGGTGCAACGCCACCCTTGTACATATTTCAGGACAGACAGCGCCGCCGATCCTCGCTATCAAGGCGCGATGAAGAAGAACACGAAGGCGGTGCCGCTGGACGGGCTGAGTCCGCGCGAGCGCCAGGTGCTCAAGCTGGTCGTGGAAGGCCGCACCAGCAAGGAGATCGCCGGCATCGTCGGCGTGAAGCCGGGCACGGTCGACACCTATCGCAGCCGCCTGATGGCCAAGCTCGAGCTCGGCGACGTTGCGAGCCTGGTGCGTTTCGCGATCCGCTACGGGCTGATCAAGCCCTAGCATCGGCTACGCCTTCGCCGGGCGCGGATACGGTTCGCGGCTTCGCTGTCGGGAATATTCGGACGCCTTTTGGGGGCGTAGGGCGACAGCGTGGCGGCGAGCGCTGCGGCACGATCATGGAAGTGCTCACCGCAGCCGCCAGCGAGACGGGAGTGTCGCCGCTCAAGTGCTTGAGTGCGCGCGAGATCCAGGTCCTGAAGCTCGTGGTCGAGGGCCGCACGAGCAAGGAAATCGCCAACCTGATGGGCGTGTTGCCGTCCACGATCGATACCTATCGCAGCCGCATCATGGCCAAGCTCCAGGTCGACAATGTTCCGGCCCTGGTGCGCCTCGCGATACGCCACGGCCTGATCGGTCTCTGAGTTACCCGGCGATTCTCGCGCGGTAGAGGGCCTGGGTGCGGCTCTCGACGCCGAGCTTGGCGAACATGTTCTTGATGTGCGATTTCACGGTCTCGGGCGAAATCCCGAGCAGACGCGCGATTTCCTTGTTCGAGCGGCCCTGGCCGATCAGCTCGAGAATGTTGCGCTCGCGCGGGCTCAGCGCGCTTTCGGTTCTCGCCGGCGGCGCGAGGCGATCCAGGTGACCGATCCGGGGCTGTAGCGGGGGCGTCACCATGGCGCGCCACGGCCGGTCCTCGCCGTTGCGCGTCAGCTCTACACTCACGCCCTCGCTGCGCGCACCGAAGACCGATGGCGCGCGCTCGAAAAACGTCCAGAGCGACGTGCCCGCACCGAGCATTGCGCTGTCGAGCCCAAGAGTCGCGCGAGCGTTGCGATCCGCTCCGAGGATGCGCTGATCGTCGTCGAGCGCGAGCATCAGAGGTTTGCCGGACGGCGCTGCAGGGACCAGGGTGAGTATCCACGCTCGCCGGAACGTCTCGCGAAACAACCGCTCCTCGATCACGCGCGCCGAGTTCATCGTCACCGAGAGCGCGAGCGCGTGCGAGCGGTCGGAGATCTCGGGATCGATCGAGCTGACGTCGAGCACCGCGGCGAGGCTGCCGTCGGCACCGAACACCGGAGCGCCGCAGCAGCTCAGGCTGCCGTTGCGGGTCCGGAAGTGCTGCGTGCGGTGCACGGTGACCGGCCGCCGCTCGGCGATGGCCGTGCCGATGCCGTTCGTGCCCTCGACGTCTTCGGCCCAGACGCCGCCCCTCCAGACGCCCCAGTAAGCGAACTCGTCGGCCCGGTTCGGGTCGCCGCGCACGTCGACCACCACGCCGGTCGGCGAGGTGAAGAGCACCACATAGCCGACCTTGCCGACGATGGAAAACAGGCGATCGTTCTCTTCGCGCGCGATGCCGATCAGGTCTTCGACCGGCCCGCGGGCGTAGAGGAGCTCCTGCGCGGTGAGGATGCGCGGCGCCTCGCGGCTGCTCGGATCGACGCCGTAGTCGTTCAGCGAACGCCGCCACGAATCGGTCACTTCCTCCGCGTGCAGCGTCGCCCCCTCGCTCTCCAGGACCGAGGAAATCCGATCCACACCTTCGGCCGGCACTCGACTCACGGCAGGTTCAGTCTACGCGCGAGCCCCCCTTTTTGGGGATGCCGCGGCGCCCTGCGCTCTGGAAGTATGGGTGCCTGGAGGACTCTATGAACATGAACGCGGACCTCAGGGAGCCGAGCCAGCAGGTCATCACGCTGCTCGATTGCCAGCGCAGGGTGCTCGAGCGCATCGCGAGCGGCGCGCCGCTCGCCGAGGTGCTCCTCACCATCGTGAAGCTGGTCGAGCAACTCGCGCCGGGGCTGCGCTGCGCGATCCTGCGAACGGATGCATCCGGCAAGCGGCTGGAGTTCGCCGCCGCGCCGAATATTCCGGAGGACTTCAAGGCCTGCATGGCGCCTTTCCTGGGCATCGGACCGGACATGGGCAACTGCGGCAGGGCGGCCTTTCGCCGCCGACCCGTATATACCGAGGACGTCGCCCTGGACCCGCGGTGGGTGCATTGCCGCGACGTGGCGCTTCGCAACGGGATACGCGCCGCCTGGTCCACGCCTGTCCTGTCAGATGACAACGCAGTGCTCGGTACGTTCACGATGCTCTACGGCGAGCCCGGGCTGCCCTCCGACGAGCACGTCCAGCTCATCGACATGGCGGTGCAAATGGCCCGCGTGGCGATTCAAAGCAAGCAGGACGAGGAAAAGCTGCGCGCGAGCGAGCAGAAATACCGCCTGATCGCCGAGCACGCCCGCGACCTCATCTCGCTGATGGATCCCGCGGGCCGGCGCCTGTACGCGAGCCCGTCCTTTGCGGCGCTGTATGGCAAACCCGCAGGTAGCCTCGAGGGCCAATTCGCCTACGACGCCGCGCTTCCCGAGGACCGCGCCCGAGTCGAGAACGAATTCCGGGCGGTGGTCGCGAGCGGGCTGGGCCGGCGCTTCGAGTTCCGTGTCGTGACAAACGGCAAGGGCGTGCGGCATCTCCAGATCGAGAACAGCCCGATTCTCGATTCCACCGGCCGTACGACCGCCGTGCTCGGCGTCGGACGAGACGTCACGGAGGAACGACGCACACAGCAGGTGCTGCAGGAAAGGACCGGGCTCCTGCGCAGCATCTTTGAAAGCGCATCGGCCGGCATCGTGATCACCGATATGGAGCACAGGCTGCTGCGCGTCAATCCGGCGTTCTGCCGGATCACGGGATATGCCGAAGGCGAGCTCGAGGGTCGGAGCGGGTGGCTTCTCAGTCATGAAGAAGACCGCGACAGGTGTGAAGCGGCCTTCCGCGATTTGGCGAATGGCACGAGTCCGGTGAACGTGGACAAGCGCTACCGGCGCAAGGATGGCTCCGTCGTCTGGGTGCATGTCACGGCGACCCTGGTTCGCGACGGCAGCAGCGAGGCGCGCTACATCGTGGCGCTGGTCGAGGACATCACCCAGCGCCGCGAGGCGCAGCGCGCCCTCGAAGACTCGGCGCGCGAGCTGCAGGCGCTCTCGCGCCGGCTGGTCGAGCTGCAGGAATCCGAGCGCCGGCACTTGTCGCGCGAGCTGCATGACCGGTTGGGCGAGACGCTCACCGCGCTCAGCGTCAACCTGAGCATGCTGAAGGACGGCGTGCAGCGCGACGAGCGCGCCCGGGCGCGCGTCGAGGACTCGGCGGCGCTGGTGAAGTCGACCGCGGCCGCGATCGAGAACATCGTCGCCGAGCTCAGACCGCCGATGCTCGACGACCACGGGCTCGCCGCGGCCCTCGACTGGTACGGCAAGCAGTTCGCCGCGCGCGCCGGGATCGCCGTGTCGGTGCAGGCCGATGAGCCGAGTACGCGCGTCGCCCCGGAAGTCGGCATTGCCCTG
>DASQIG010000440.1:0-3150 GCA_035631735.1 Burkholderiales bacterium
GCGGGCGCAAGAATGTGCGAGTAGTTCTTCGCCACCGAGACAATGAGCGCGGCCACGTTCTCCGCAAGCTCCTCGCCGAGATGCGGCGCATCCGCAAGCAGCACTTTCTTCACGCCGGGAATTTGCGCCGCGGCCTTGGCGGGGGCAGCCGCCTGGTGGCCCGCGACGAGCACGTGGACGTCGCCGCCGATCTTCTGCGCCGCCGCGACGGTATTGAGCGTCGCCTTGCGCAGCGACTTGTTGTCGTGCTCTGCGAGGACCAGGACGGCCATTCAGAGCACCTTCGCTTCGTTGCGCAGCTTGTCGACCAGCGCCTTGGCGTCGGGCACCTTGACGCCCGCCTTGCGCTTGGGCGGCTCGACGACCTTGAGCGTCGCGAGGCGGGGCGTCACATCGACGCCGAGCGCCTCGGGCTTCAGCGTCTCGAGCGCCTTTTTCTTCGCCTTCATGATATTCGGCAGCGTGACGTAGCGCGGCTCGTTCAGGCGCAGGTCGGTGGTGATCACCGCGGGCAGCTTGATTGACACCGTCTCCAGGCCGCCGTCCACTTCGCGCGTCACCTTCGCTTTGCCGTCGGCGAGCTCGATCCTGGAGGCGAAAGTGGCCTGCGGCCAGCCCAGCAGCGCCGCGAGCATCTGGCCGGTCTGGTTGGAGTCATCGTCGATCGCCTGCTTGCCCATGATGACGAGCTGCGGCGACTCCTTCTGGCAGATGGCTTTCAGCAGCTTCGCCACCGCCAGTGGCTGCAGCTCGGTGCTGGTCTCGACCAGGATGGCGCGATCGGCGCCGATCGCAAGCGCCGTGCGCAGCGTCTCCTGGCATTGCACGACCCCGCAGGAGACGGCGACGATTTCGGTGGCAGTGCCGGCCTCTTTCAGCCGCACCGCCGCTTCGACGGCGATCTCGTCGAAGGGATTCATCGACATCTTGACGTTCGCGGTCTCGACGCCGGTGTGGTCGGCCTTGACGCGGACCTTGACGTTGAAATCGACGACGCGCTTTACAGCGACGAGGACCTTCATGACGGGAAAATTATAGCCCCCGCGTTTTGCCCGTCAGTCGTCCAGGCGACTCTCGACGAGCGCATCGAGCGCGAGCGCGCCGATTTCAAACACCATCACCGGATTGATGTCCACGGAGGCAACGGCGCCGTCCCAGGCGACGAGCGCTTCGCCCAGCTTGACCGCCATGCGGGCCACCGCGCCCACGTCGCGCGGCGGCTGGCCGCGCAGGGCACCCAGCAATGGCGCGATGTGCAGTTCAGCCACCTTGGCGAGCACCTCATCTTCGGTGCATGGCGCGAGCAGCAGCCGGTAGTCCTTCAGCGCCTCGAGGTATAGGCCACCGTCGCCGACCAGCACCACCGGCCCGAAATGCGGATCAAGCCTCGCGCCAAGCGCGAGCTCACGTCCGCCGCGCGCGCGGCGCGCCGCGATGACGCCGTCAAAGCGCGCGCCAAGCGCGAGGCAGTAGCTGCGCTGGCGCCGAAATTCAGCACGCGGATCCGCCGCGCCGATGGCGACGAGGCCATGGTCGCTCTTGTGCGGCAGGTCGGGCGAGCAGGCCTTCAGCACGATGTCCGCGCCGAGCGCTTCGAGCGCGCGATCGAGCTCGCGCTCGTCGCGGCACAGCCGGTGCTCGATCACCGGCAGGCCCGCCTGTGCGAGCAGCGCGAGGCTCTGCGCCTCGCTGAGAAAGCGCGTCTTGCCGTGAACCGGGATGCGCCGTAGCGGCGCCGAAGCCGGCCGCCGCAAGAGCGCCGCATGATCCGCCAGCTGCGCGAGTGCGTCCATCGCCTCGGCTTCGCGCGCGAACGTCGCTACGCCCGCGCCGGCGAACGCCTGTCGCACGGCAGCCTGGGGCGCCGCCACGGCGCTTGCGATGCGATGCGTTTCCTGGAACTGCGCGATGTCGCGCGCGAAGCGTGGCACGTCATAGCCGGCGCCGGCAATCGGCAGCGCGACGAGCAACAGGCCCGTTTGCGCATCGTCGCCGATGATCGGCAGCACCGCGCCGAGGAGGCCCGAGTCGCTGAGCAGCGCGCCGGTCACGTCGATCGGATTCTCGAGCGCGGCAAAGGCCGGCAGCGCGCCTCGTAGCCGCTCCCTGGCCTGTGCCGATATCGATGCGAGCGGGATGCCTCGCCGCTCGGCGTGATCGGCCGCCATGACGCAGCTCGCGCCGGAGTTGCTGACGAAGGCGAGGCGCTTGCCGCGCGGGCGATGGGCGCCAAGGTAGAGCTCGGCGGCGCGCACCAGCTCCTGCGGATCGGCGGCGCGCCAGATGCCGTAGCGCTCGAAAAAGGCATCCACCACGCGATCCTCGGTGGCGAGCGCACCGGTATGCGAGCTCGCCGCGCGCTGGCCGCTCGCCGTGCGGCCCGCTTTGAGCGCGACGATGGGCAGATCGCGCGCGCGGGCGGTGAGCGCGGCTGCGGCGAGGAGCATGGGGTCCTTGATCGCTTCCATATAGAGCAGGACGAGGCGCACGCCAGGGTCGCGGACCACCGCGGCCGCGAGATCGGCGACAGTGACGTCGGCTTCATTGCCGGTGGCGTGCACATGGCGCGCGCCCACGCCTTTCTCGCGCAGCAGGGCGTAGATCACTTGCGAGTTGGCGCCGCTCTGGCTCACGATCGCCACCGGTCCGTCGCGTGCCTCGAGCTCGTGGAAAATGGTCGAGAAGTTCGCCACCATGCCGGTCGCGAAGTTGGCGAGACCCTGGCAGTTCGGCCCGATCAGCCGCATGCCGGCGGCGTGCGCGATCGCCGCCATGCGCGCCTGCGCACGCGCGCCCTGCTCGCCGGTCTCGGCGAAGCCGGAGCTCATCACCACCGCCACCTTGACGCCGCGCGCGGCGCACGCATCGACGGCGCCGACGGCTTCGGCTCCGGCGATGGCGATGATCGCGAGATCCGGCGGCCGGGGCGTATCTTCGACCCGCGCGAAGGCGCGCATTCCTTGGACGGTGGCACGGCCCGGGTTGATCGGATAGATGGCGCCGCGATAGCCGTAGCGCTGCAGATAGAGGAGCGGACGGCCGCCGACCTTGTGCGGATTGTCGGAGGCGCCGATGATCGCCACCGAGGAGGGATTCAGGGCAGCATCGAGGCTCGCTTGCATCGCGCGGGCATAATACGGCGATGCTCGA
>DASQIG010000441.1:0-2084 GCA_035631735.1 Burkholderiales bacterium
GCGCCGAGGAGCAGCCGCCGGATGGAGAAGCGGTTGCCCCAGCGCCCGATCGCGAGCGTCGCAAGCGCCGAGCCGAGCAGCGTCGAGGTGCTGATGACACCGACCTCGAGCTGGCCAAGGCCGAGCGCGAGCAGGTACGCCGGCAGCACGACCGCGATGAAGCCGTCGGCGAACGAGCGCAGCGCCCGGGCGGCGAGGATGCGCCGGATCATGGCTTCAGAGCCCGCTGTCGTGCGCGCATGAGCGATCGAACACGTAACCCGAACGCTGGTCTGGCGCAAGCTGGATCGTCCAGCGGCCGGTGCACAACACAGCCGCGCGGCGCGTTCTGGTGCGCTTCAGCGAAAGCCCGCAATCGCCGCGGATGGGCGCCGACAGCGGCACGTTTTGCGCACGGCGCAAGAGCGGGTCGATGCGCCAGAGCAAACCGTGGCTCGAGCTCGCCGCGAAAAACACGCCTTGATCGGGCGCATAGACGAGGCCGGAGAAGCCGATGTCCCTCCCGCCCCCGTCGTCAAGGACGAGCTCGTGCTGCGTCGCCCGCGGGCGGGCGGGATCTACGCGCCATAGGGCCGCGATCACATTGCTCGTCACGACCGCCACGCCCTGTGCATCGAGGGCGAGCTCCGGCGCACAGGCGTACTGCTCGTGCGCGTAGATCCAGCCGGGTAATTCATAGCGTCCTTTCAGCGCGAGGGTCGCCGCATCGTGCAAGTACACGGCGTCGTGCCGCAAGAGCCACAGCCGCTGGCGCGGCGCATCGTAAACCGTGCGCAATGGCATGTCGTTTTCCGGCGCGTCCGCGAGCGCGATAGCAGTCGCAAACAGCAGACTCAGCGCCATGGCTCTGACGGTTCCGTTGCTCATAAACACTCTCCTTCCCCGCAGGGAACAGAGCAGCGCTTGGGACGGAAGCGTCCTTGTGGACCGGGTGTCTGCAATAGAACCCGGCTAGGCGGTACTGCCGCCTACAGAGTCTTCGTATCACTGCATGCCGTAGCTGAAATCATCGAACGCCGTCACGCTGTCCGCCTTGGTCCACAGGCCTACCGCGCCCGGGCCGGCGATGTGCGCGTCCTCGAGCTCGATGTAGGTCTTGGCGTCGAGCGCGACCTTGATGCGCTTGCCTGAGAACTCGACACGCAGCGTGTGCCAGGCGTTCTTCGCCACCGGCGCACCCACGTACTTGATGGTGTTACGCCGCCCATCGGTGGTGTGGTAGAGCGAGACGTTGTCCTCGAGCGCGTTGGCACGCGCGATGTAGTAATTGTTGCCGTCCTTCCAGCGCCACACCACGCCGCCCGCCTGGTCCTCGCTTCCCGAGATCGGCTTGAAGCGCACTTCGACGAAGCCGTTCTCCACGGCGGTCCTGCGCAGTACGCACCAGGGGAATGTGCCGGCGCCCGACTGCTCGAGGACGTTGGGCTTGCTCGGCGCGCCCGGATCGGCGCGCACCGCCCATCTCGGGGTGCCTTTGCCGGTAACGCCCTGCTCCCAGCCGGCGGGCAAGGCGCCCGGCGGATCGCCATCGAAGTTGATGGTCTCGGAGAACGCGGCACTCGCCGCAAAAATGGACGCAGCGGTGATGCAGGCTCTGGTCACGATGGCTCCTTTCCGGCGCAAGCCGGGCCAGAGCAGAACTTGGACGCTGGCGCGTCTGTGATACGGGGAGTCTGCTTGCGCCCCCGCGTGCAACATCGGCAGTTTAGGAGATCCCACTACCATAAGCAATGCGTCGCCGCGCAATTGCTTACGCCCTGCTGTCAGCCGCGTTGTTCGGCGCGAGCACGCCGCTCGCCAAGATCTTCGTCGGCTCGATCCCGCCGCTCGCGCTCGCCGGCCTGCTCTATCTCGGCAGCGGCGTCGGGCTTGCCGCCTGGCTGCTATTGCGCCGCCCGGTGATGGCGTTGGCAATACGTGATGTGCCGTGGCTCGCCGGCGCGATCATCGCGGGCGGCATCGTGGGGCCGGCGCTGCTCATGTACGGCCTCGCGCGCACCGAGGCGGCGAGCGCATCGTTGCTCCTGAACCTCGAGGCGGTGCTGACGGCGGCGCTCGCGTGGGTCGTGTTTCGCGAGAACGTC
>DASQIG010000442.1:0-3063 GCA_035631735.1 Burkholderiales bacterium
AGAGCGCTCGTCAAGCACGCGCCCGAGCGCATGCTCTGGGCGTCGAACTGGCCGCATCCGTCGGCGCGCAAGCCGGCGCCGCCGAAGGACGAGGACCTGCTCGATCTGCTCGCCGACTGGGCGCCGGATGCGAAGGCGCAGAAACGCATCCTCGCGGACAACGCGGCGGAGCTATACGGCTTTTAGGAACCCGGCGATGAGCCGGTTCACCGTTTCCGGCGCCTCGAGCTGGGTGAAGTGCCCGGTGTCGGGGACGATCTCGATGCGGGCGCCGCGCGCGCGCAGGTAATCGAGCCAAGGCGAGGTATCGCCGGCTTTCAGCGGCGCGCGCTTGAGCTCGGCGTTGCGCGTGGTGCTTTGGATGGCCAACAGCGGTGCGCGCAACGCGTCGAAGGCGGCGTCCATCTGGCCCGCATCCCAGCGCGTGATGCGCGGCCAGAGCGCCGGGCCGAAATCGGCGCTCGTTTTGACCGCGCGCGCGACGATCGCATCGGCCTCGGCCGACGGCTTGAAGAACATCTGGCGGAACAGCATCTCGGCGAACGGTGCGTAGCCCGTCTTTTCCACCGTCGCGCGTGCCGCCGCCTCGGCGCCTTGCGGATCACTCGCGGCGTTGCGGCTGCCGTCGACCAGCACGATGCCGGCGACCTTGTCGGGAATCAGGCGAGCCGCTTCGAGCACGACGCGGCAGCCCATGCTGTGGCCGATGAGCACCGTGCGCGCAAGCTCGAGGTTGTTGACGAGCGCGGCGACGTCGCCGCCGTAGTGCTCGATCGAGCACTCTTGCGGCCGCCCGGGCGTGCGGCCGTGGCCGCGCAGGTCGCAGGCCACGATTTCGTGCGTGCGCTGGAAATGCACGAGCTGGGCGTGCCAATCCGCGTGCGTGCAGGCGAAGCCGTGCACGAAGACGAGCGCGGGCGCGCCGCGCCCCGCCCGCACGAAGTGCATCTAGTCCGCCTCGGCCTGCGGCTTGTGGGCGGCGGCGAGCTTTTGCTGGAGCTGCGGCGGCGCAGCCTCGTAGTGGCTGAATTCCAGGCTGTAGGAGCCGTGGCCCGCGGTGAGCGACTTGAGGCGCGCCGGGAAGTGCTCGAGCTCCGAGAGCGGTGCCTGCGCCGAGATCTGCACCGTGCCGGGCCGCGGCGAGTCCGAGCCCTTGATCTGCCCGCGGTGGCCCGAGAGCTCGCCCGCGATGTCGCCCATCCTTTCCTCCGGCACCACGATGTCGACGTTGACGATCGGCTCGAGGACGATCGGGCGAGCCTTGGCGAGAGCATCGAGAAAGGCTTTGCGACCGGCGGACATGAATGCCACGTCCTTCGAGTCCACCGGGTGGCTCTTGCCATCGTAGACGATCACGCGCACGTCCTGGATCGGGAAGCCGGCGACGAAGCCGCTGTCGAGAACGCTGCGTACGCCTTTCTCCACCGAGGGAATGAACTGATTCGGAATCGAGCCGCCCTTGACCGCATCGACGAACTCGAAGCCCTTGCCGCGCGGCAGCGGCTCGACACGCAGGTAGACCTCGCCGAACTGGCCGGCGCCGCCGGTCTGCTTCTTGTGGCGGCTGTGGCCTTCGGCCCTGGCGCCGATCGTCTCGCGGAACGCGATCGAGGGCGGCTTGGTATCGAGCTCGAGCTTGTACTGCGACGACATCTTGGCGAGCACCGCCCTGAGATGCATCTCACCCAGCCCGCGCATCACCGTCTCGTTCGCCTGCGCGTTGTGCTCGATGTGGAAGCACGGGTCCTCGGCCGAGATCTTGTGCAGCACGTCGGAGACCTTCTGCTCGTCGCCGCGCTTTTTGGGCTGCACGGCGAGGCCGAACACCGAGGTGGGCAGCTCGAGCGGCCGCGCATGCACATGCGCGTCCTCGGGCGAGTCGTGCAGGATGTGGTCGAACTGGATCTCGTCGATCTTGGCGATGGCGCAGATGTCGCCGGGAATGGCTTCGTGCACTTCCGTCTGTGTTTTCCCGCGGAGCATGTACAGATGCCCCGGCTTGATCGGCTTGCGGCCTTCGCCGATATAGAGCTGCATGTTCGCGGTAAGCCGCCCCTGGTGCACGCGGAACACGGCCACGCGCCCGATGTACGGGTCGATCTCGATCTTGAAGACGTGCGCCAGCGCATGCTTCCCCGGATCGGGAAGCGGCGTGAGCTCCTTCGACTCGCCGCCGCCCGCCGGCGTCGAGACATAGACCGGCGCGTTGCCCTCCGTCGGGTTGGGCAGCAGCTTCACCATGACGTCGAGCAGCTCCGGGATGCCGGCAGCGGTCTTCGCGGAGGTGAACAGCACCGGGATGAGATGCCCTTCGCGCAGCGCGCGCTCGAGCGGCTCGTGCAGCTCTTCGGGCGTCACCTCGCCTTTCTCGAGGTAGCGCTCCATCAGCTGCTCGTCGACCTCCACCACCTGGTCGATGAGCTGACGGTGTGCTTCGGCGACCGACGAGAAATCAGCGTCGCCCGCCGGGGCGAAGAAGCAGTCCGACACCTTGCTGCGATTGGCCGACGGCAGGTTGAGCGGCAGGCATTCCCGGCCGAACACCTGCTGGATGCGCTCGAGCAGCTCTTCGCAGTCGACGTTGTCCGCGTCGATCTTGTTCACGATGATCAGGCGATCGAGGTTGCGCTTCTGCGCCCACTGCATGAAGCGCCCGGTCATCATCTCGACGCCGTTCTGGGCATTGATCACGATCG
The DNA here is from genome assembly GCA_035631735.1 of Burkholderiales bacterium. GTDB lineage: Bacteria > Pseudomonadota > Gammaproteobacteria > Burkholderiales > SG8-39 > SCGC-AG-212-J23. Next base: position 2,697 of record DASQIG010000442.1, read on the forward strand.
CCACCGTCTCCACGGCAGCGAGCGCGGGCAGCGCCTGGCCGAGGAAATCGGGGTAACCGGGAGTGTCGAGCAGATGGATGCGGACCTCGTCGCCGTCGGCCTTCACCGGGAAAGTGGCGACGGCGAGCTTGAGCGAGTGCTGCAGTTCCTTCTCTAACGGGGTGTAGTCACAGACGGTAGTGCCGCGCTCGACGCTGCCGGCGGCGGGAATCGCGCCCGCCTGCGCAAGCAGCGCCTCGGCGAGGCTGGTCTTGCCGCTACCGGCCTGGCCGACGAGCGCAACCGTCCTGATGCGTTTGATGGAATTTGCCACGGGGCCTCCTCGGCCTCTTTTATAGGCCGGAAAACGGCCTCAGATCAACCGGGG
>DASQIG010000443.1:0-6688 GCA_035631735.1 Burkholderiales bacterium
CCCGAAGCTCGTCTGCGCCGTGCCGTTCACGCCGGTGCGCGGGCCGCGGCTCCTCGCCTCCTCGACCAGGATCAAGAAAACCCTGGTACAGGCGGCGCTCGAGCTGGCGCGCGAAACCTCGTCGCTGCACGTGCTCTTCGCGAGCGACGAGGACGCCAGCGCGCTCGCCGAGCTGGGCTTTCTCACGCGCCGCACGGTGCAGTTCCGCTGGGCGAACCAGGGCTACGCGAGCTTCGACGACTTCCTCGCGCGGCTATCGCATGCCCGGCGCAAGAACATCCGCCAGGAGCGCCGGCGCGTACACGCGGCGGGCATCACCTTCCGCTGGCTGGAGGGGCCGGCCATCGAGCGCGGGCACTGGGAGTTCTTCAACCGCTGCTACCGCGGCACCTACGCCGCGCACCGCTCGACGCCTTATCTCAGCCTCGAGTTCTTCCTGCGCCTGAGCGCGACGCTGCCGGCGCACGTCGCGATGGTGCTCGCCGAGCGCGACGCCCGGCCGATCGCCTGCGCGCTGTTCTTGCGCGATGAGCGCGCGCTGTACGGCCGTTACTGGGGCGCGGTGGAGCACGTGCCGCTGCTTCACTTCGAGTGCTGCTACTACCAGGCGATCGAGTACGCCATTTCGCGCAAGCTGGAAGCCTTCGAGGGCGGCGCGCAGGGCGAGCACAAGCTCTTTCGCGGCCTGATGCCGGTGCAGGCGCAGTCGGCCCACTGGCTCGCGCATCCGAAGTTCGCGCGCGCGGTCGAGCATTTCCTCGAGCGCGAGCGCGCCGGCATCACGCACTATGTCAACGAGCTGGTCGATCACAGTCCATTCAAAGAGGCCTAGATGCGTCTGAAAGACAGGGTCGCCATCGTCACCGGCGCGGGCTCGGGCTTCGGTGCCGGCATCGCGCGGCGCTTCGCCGAAGAAGGCGCACGCGTCATCGTCAACGACATCGATGCGCGCGGCGAGCGCACGGCGCGCGAGATCGGCGGCCGCTTCGTGCAGGGCGATGTCACCAAGAGCGCCGATTGGGCGCGGCTGGTGCGCGAAGCGGGCCCCGAGCTCGCGATCCTGGTAAACAACGCCGGCTGGACCCATCGCAACAAGCCCTACCTCGAAGTGGGCGAGGAAGAGTTCGACCGCGTGTACGCCGTGAATGTGAAGAGCGTGTACCTGTCGGCGATGCACGCCGTTCCGGTTTTTCGCCGCCGCGGCGGCGGCTCGATCGTCAACATCGCCTCCACCGCCGGCGTCCGCCCCCGGCCGGGCCTGACCGTCTACAACAGCTCGAAGGGCGCGGTGATCCTGATGTCCAAGTCGATGGCGGCCGAGTTCGGGCCGGACAAGATCCGGGTGAATTGCGTAAATCCGGTCTTCAGCCCCGATACCGGCCTGTCGGCCGAGTTTGCCGGCGGTGCGCTCACCGACGAGGCGAAGCAGCGCTTCCTGGCGAGCATCCCGCTCGGGCGCTTTTCAACACCGCTCGATGTGGCGAACGCGTGCCTCTATCTGGCGTCGGACGAGGCCGCATTCATCAGCGGCGTTTGCATCGAGGTGGACGGCGCGCGCTGCGTCTAAATCAAGCGCGCTTCAGTTTTCCGCCGAGGAGCGCGGCGACCTGCGGCTGCTTCCGCTTGGAGGGTTGCTGTGCGGGTTCGGACCTGGATGCTGATGCCGGTGGTGCGGTCCCCGGCTCGTAGGGTTTCGAGAAGATCGGATCCGCTGGCGGCTTGACCGGCCGGTCGCGCCTGACCGCGGGTGGACTGCGGCGCGTGGGCTGGCCGCCCATCAGCGTCGCGACCGTGGCGCCGCTCGGCTGGAAGCCCGGCACCAGCACGCGGTCGATGCGCTTCCTGATCAGCCGCTCGATGGCGCCCAGCGACTCCATGTCCTGGGGCGCGACGAGCGAGATCGCCTCGCCCGTCTGGCCGGCGCGCCCGGTGCGGCCGATGCGGTGGACGTAGTCCTCGGGCGAGCGCGGCACGTCGAAGTTGATCACCTGCGGCAGGCCCTCGATATCGAGGCCGCGCGAGGCGACGTCGGTCGCCACCAGCACCGCGGTCTTGCCCGCCTTGAAGTCGGCGAGCGCAGCCTCGCGCTCGGCCTGTGTCTTGTCGCCGTGGATCGCGTCGGCGTGGATGTGGTCGAGGCGTAGCTGATGTGCGAGCCGGTTCGCACCGATGCGCGTGGCGGTGAACACCAGCACCTGCTTCAGGCCGCGTGTCTGGATGAGATAAGCAAGGAACTCGCGCTTTTTCTCGCGCGCAACAGGATGAAGGACGTGAGTGACGAGCTCGGCCGCCACGTTGCGCGGCGTAACCTGGATCTCCGCAGGGTTGCGCAGGAGCGTCTTCGCCAGCGTGCGGATCTCGTCGGGGAAGGTGGCCGAGAACAGCAGGTTCTGTCGCTCGCGCGGCAGCAGCGCGATGATCCGCTTGATGTCGGGCAGGAAGCCCATGTCGAGCATGCGGTCGGCCTCGTCGAGCACCAGCACCGACACCTGGTTGAACATCACGGTCTTGTTCTGCACGTGGTCGAGGAGCCGCCCGGGCGTCGCGACCAGGACCTCCACGCCGCGGCGCAGCTCGGCGATCTGCGCGTTCATGTCGACGCCGCCGTAGACCACGGTGCTGCGAAGCGGCAGGTGTTTTCCGTAGTCGCGGAAGCTCTCGGCCACCTGCACCGCCAGCTCGCGCGTCGGCGCGAGCACCAGCGCCCGCACCGGATGGCGCGCGGGCGACGTCGAAGTGCTGGCGAGCGGCGCGAAGCGCTGCAGGATCGGCAGCGCGAACGCCGCCGTCTTGCCGGTGCCGGTCTGCGCGCCGGCCATCAGGTCGCGACCGGCGAGCACGAGCGGAATTGCTTGCTCCTGCACGGGCGTCGGCTTCTGGTAGCCGAGGTCGCGGACCGCCTGCAACAGCGGAGCGATCAAGCCGAGCTGATCGAATGGACTCAATTCAAGGTGCGCGCCGGCCGCTCGCCGGCTTCGGACGCTTCGGTACCGGGAAGCTTGAGCTCCATGTCCCAGTCGCTCTTCTTGACCGCTGCCTGGAGCAGGCGGCAGAGCGAATGCAGCAGCACGGAATCGAAGGAAAGCGTGACGCCCTGCCCTTCGGCAGGATGCAGCGCCACGACCGGCTGGCCGTTGCGGTCGTGCCCGGTCTGGATGCGGGCGAGGAGCAGCGGCGCGTCGCCGAGCGGCCGGGTGGCGCCGCCCGCGTCGTAAGGCTTGCTGAAGTCGGCCTTGGATACCGCGTGCTCGTGCTCGAGGCCAAGCAGCGCCTTGCGCGCCTCGGGGTTCGCCTGCGTGCGGATGCGCGGGCTCGCTTCCTCGGCGAGCTTGACGAGGAGCGGCCAGAGGAGCTTGACGAAGCGGCGCGTCAGCGCGAGGCGCAGCTCCACCGCCTCGCTGGTGGCGACCAGCATGATCAGCCGATCCTGCTCGGCGTCGTACTCCACCTTGAGCTGGTGCAGCTTCATGAAGCAATGGTACCTCTGATGCGTTGGAGAAGTGCCGTCGTCGAGCGCTCGTGCTCGAAGGGAATCGACACCACGCGGCCGCCGCGCGCCAGCACTCCCGCCGCGCCGGCGATGCGCTCGGCCGGCCAGTCGCCGCCTTTCGCGAGCACGTCCGGCCGACAGGCGGCAATCAGGCGCTCGGGGGTGTCCTCGTCGAACCAGGTCACGGCGCTTACCGCGGCGAGCGCCGCCACCACTGCAAGCCGGTCGGCGAGCGCATTGAGCGGCCGGCCGGGGCCTTTGCCGAGGCGCTGCGCCGAGGCGTCGCTGTTGAGCGCAACCAGCAGAGTCGCGCCCAGCGCGCGCGCACGGTCGAGATAGGTAACGTGCCCCCGGTGGAGGATATCGAACACGCCATTGGTGAAAACCAGGGGCCGCGCGAGCTTCGCCACCCAGTCGAGCGAGCGCGGGTCGCGGAGCTTCGCTTCGAACTGCGGGGCTAGGTCCCGCTCTTGGTTCGCGGGCGGCAAATGTCGTCGCTCGGCTTGCAGTACTCGAACACCTTCACCACCTTGCGCACGCCGCCGGTGTTGCGGGCGATGTCGACGGCCTCGTCGGCTTCGGGCTCAGTGACGATGCCCATCAGGTACACGACGCCCGATTCGGTGACGACCTTGAGGTGTACGGGGCGCACGCGCTTCGTATCGAGCAGCCGCCCGCGCACCTTGGAGGTGAGATAGGTATCGTTGCTGCGCGAGCCGTAGGAGGAGATGCCGGAAATCTGCAGGTCGTTCGTGACGTCGCGCACGTTGGGCACGGCGCGCACGATCTTCTCCGCTTCCGTGCGCGCGCTCTCGTCGGGTACCTCGCCGGTAACGAGCGCGATGCGGTTGTAAGACGTGACGTTCACGTGCACGCGCGAGCCGAAGCGGTCGGAGATGCGGTTGGAGGCACGCACCTCGATCGATTCGTCTTCGATCTGGGTGCCGGTCGTGCGCCGGTCCTCCAGCGACGAATAGACCGCGGCACCGCCCGCGCCGATCAGCGCAGGCACGCAGCCCGCAAGCGGCAGCGCTGCAACCAGCAGCAGAGCAATGTGCCGCGCGTTCATCGCTTGGCCCCGAAGAGCTGGTAATCGATCGCGTCGCACAGGCAGTGCAGCACAAGGAGATGCACTTCCTGGATGCGCGCGGTGTTCTGGTGCGGCACGCAGATCTGCACGTCATCGCGCGCCAGCAGCGGCGCCATCTTGCCGCCGCCCTTGCCGGTGAGCGCGATCACGCGCACGCCGATCTCGTGGGCGGCACGCAGCGCCTCGATCACGTTCGGCGAATTGCCGCTGGTCGAGATGGCGAGCAGCACGTCGCCGCGCCGGCCGATCGCGCGCAGCTGCTTCGCGAACACCTGCTCCCAGGCGTAATCGTTGGCGATCGAGGTGAGGTTCGAGCTGTCGGTCGTGAGCGCCACCGCGGCGAGCGGCGGCCGCTCGGCTTCGAAGCGATTGACCAGCTCGGCGGCAAAATGCTGGGCGTCGGCCGCCGAGCCGCCGTTGCCGCAGGCGAGCGCCTTGCCGCCCGCTTTCAGCGCCTGCGCGAGCATCAGCCCGGCTTGCGCGATCGGCTCGCCCAGAACCGTGGCGGCCTCGCTTTTCAGCTTGGCGCTATCGGCAAAATGCGCTGCTACGCGCTGGATGAGCCTCGCGTCGGCGGGTTGCATGCGCGGGCGATTTTACACGCTCGCTACTCGCCAAACGCGTTCTTGATCCACTGCACATGGCGCGGCGGCCCGTCGACGAGGAACACATCGAAGCGGCACGGCGCTTCCGGGTGCCGCATCAGGTAGAGCCGCGCCGCCGCGATCAGCCGGGCGCGCTTCGCGGCAGTAACGCTTTCCGCAGCGCCGCCGAAGCCGCCGGGCGAGCGCATGCGCACCTCGGCGAAGACCAGCGTGCCACGCTCCTCGGCGATGAGGTCGATCTCGCCGTGGCGGCAGCGCCAGTTGCGCTCGACCAGCTTCAGGCCCGCGGCGCGCATCAGATCGGCGCAGAGCTGCTCGGCTCGCGCCCCTTCCGGGTTCATGGCACGCTTAACGAATGGGGAGAGCCGCCGGTTGACCGGGACCCTCTATGTCGTCGCGACGCCGATCGGCAACCTCGCCGACTCGAGCCCGCGCGCCATCGAGACCCTGCGCGCGGCGGACCTCATCGCCTGCGAGGACACGCGCACCAGCCGCACGCTGCTCGCGCGCCACGGCATCAACGCCCGCACCGTCGCCCTGCACGAGCACAATGAGCGCGCCGCGACGCCGAAACTCATCGCCGCGCTGCGCGAAGGCAAGAATGTCGCGCTGGTGAGCGATGCCGGCACGCCGGGCCTCGCCGACCCCGGAGCCTGGCTGGTCGCCGAGGCGCATCGCGCCGGCATTGCGGTGCGTCCGATCCCCGGGCCGAGCGCCGCCGCGGCGGCGCTCTCGGCCGCCGGCTTCGCCGCGAGCCGCTTCCTGTTCGCCGGCTTTCTGCCAGCCTCCGCGGCCGCGCGGCGCAAGGCGCTGGAAGCGCTCGATGTCCCGCTTCCCGTGGTCCTGTACGAGGCGCCCCACCGGGTGCGCGAGACCCTCGCCGACCTCGAAGCGCGCTTCGGGGCCGAGCGCGAGGTCGCGATCGCGCGCGAGCTGACGAAGAAATTCGAGGAGGTCGCGCGCCTGCGGCTCGGCGCGGCGCTCGCGTGGCTCGGCGAGCGCCCCGGGCGCGAGCAGGGCGAGTTCGTGCTGGTGCTCGCGCCGGGCGAGGAGCGCGCCGCTGCAGCGCTGGATGCGGACCGGGTGCTCGCCGTGCTGCTGGAGGCGCTCGCCCCGAGCGAGGCGGCGAAGCTGGCGGCGCGCATCACCGGTCTGCCGAAAGGCGCGCTCTATCGCAAGGCGCTAGGGCGCGGCAAGTAGAATCCGGCGCGATGGATCGCATCACGCTCAGGCGGCCCGACGACTTCCACGTGCATCTGCGGGACGGACGCGCGATGGCGGCGGTGCTCGCCGATACCGCGCGGCGCTTCGCGCGCGCGATCGTGATGCCGAACCTGAAGCCGCCCGTGACCACCACGGCGTCGGCGCTGCACTACCGTGATCGCATCCTGGGCGAACTGCCCGACGCTTCGGACTTCGAACCGCTGATGACCCTCTACCTCACCGACGACACACCGCCGGAGGAGATCGCGCGCGCCAAGCTGTCCGGGCATATCCATGGCG
>DASQIG010000444.1:0-5013 GCA_035631735.1 Burkholderiales bacterium
ATCGAGCGCAACGTCGTCCGCGCCGTTGTGCCCGTAGCACCCGGCGCCTTCGGCGTGCTGCACCACGATGTTCTCTTCAGGCAGGCGCAGCACCATCGCGATCTCCTGGCGCAGCCCGAAGATGCCTTGCGTGTGCGACCACACTTCGAGCCGCTCGCCTTCCATGCGTGCGAGCGCGCACGACGGGCCGATCGAGGCGTGGCAGATAAATGGCTTGCGGTACTCGCTCTGCAAGCGCTTCACGCCGCGCGCTTTCGCCGCCGGATCGGCCTTCTCCGTCGCGACGTTGTTCTCGGTAGCGTGCCGTTTCAGCCAGCCGTAGATGTCCTCCGGCATCCTCGGCGCGTCGTTCCATACGGCCTTCGCGCGCAGTTTCGTCGCGGCCTCGATCGCGTGTTCTTCGCGCGCGGCGAGCACGGCGCCGAAATTGCCGTCGCGCACGATTTCCGTCCCGGCCGGCGCTGCCGGGAGTGAAACGAGCTGCGCGAACGGGCGAGGCGGCCGCAGGATGCGCGCGTGCCCCATCCCGGGCAGCACGATGTCGTGCACGTAGCTCGCCGTGCCGGCGATCTTCGCGGGCAGCTCGAGCCGCGGCACGCTCTTGCCGACGATGCGGTACTCGGCCGGTGGCTTCTCCGGCGCCTCGGCGGGAATGTCGCCCGCGACCTCGAGCTCCCAGTAGGAGCGCTTGCCGCTGCGCTTGAGCAGCTCGCGCAGCTCAGCGCACGCCTGGCGCAGCCCCTTGCCGCCGTCCTGGATCGAGAGGCTGCCGGAGGTGACGCCTTCGTCGGGGCTATACGCGGTGCTGGCCGGCAGCATGCGCACCTTTTCGAGCGGCACGCCGAGCTCTTCGGCGGCGATCTGCGCGAGCGCGGTGCTGATGCCCTGGCCGAGATCCACCTTGCCGCTCGCGATCGTCACCGTGCCGTCGCGCTCGAAGTGCACGCGCTGCGTGAGTCGCCGCGCGTCGGCGAGCGGGAGATGCGTGTCGACCGGCTTATTCATGCGCCGCCTTCAGCACCGCCTTGACCACGCGGTTGTGCGAGCCGCAGCGGCACAGGTGCTTGTCGAGCGCTGCGCGAACTTGGCTTTCGGTAGGTCTCTCATTGCCGGAAAGCAAAGCTGCGGCGCTAATGGCGATGCCGCTCATGCAGTAGCCGCATTGCGCCGCCTGCTCCGCGATGAGCGCACGCTGCACCGGGTGGAGCTGCCCATCGCGCCCGAGGCCTTCCACGGTGGTGATTTGCTTGCCGATCGCGAAGGACACCGGCAGGTCGCACGAGGCCATCGGCCGGCCGTCGACGAGCACGTAGCACGCGCCGCACTGGCCGCTGCCGCAGCCGTAGCGGCTGCCGACGAGGCCGAGATCGTTGCGCAGCACGTAAAGCAGCGGCGTATCGGGCTTCGCCGCCACGTCGCGAGTGGCGCCGTTCACGGTGACGTTCATTGCAGCTTCAGCAGGGTCTTCGCGTTGCCGAAGTAGATCTTACGCTTGTCGTCCTCCGGCAGGCCGAGCTCCTCGATCGAGCGGATGCCTTCGCGGATGAACATCGGTCCGCCTTCCGGATCGAACGGGCAGTCGCTCGCGAAGACGATGCGCTCGACGCCGAAGAAGGCGATGCCGCAAGCGAGCGGCGCGGCCGCGCCGCCGAGCACCGTGTCGCCGTAGAACAGCTTGAAGTATTCGATCGGCGCTCGCTTGAGGCGCTTCAGCACCTCCGCCTCGTCACCGTCGGCGCTGCGCGCGCCGAGCTGCGCCCAGAGCGTCTCGGCGCGCCCGGCGAAGTACGGAATCATGCCGCCGCAGTGGTGCGTGATGATGCGCAATTTAGGCAGCCGGTCGAAAAAGCCGGAGAACACCAAGCGCGCCATCGCCACGCTGGTCTCGAACGGCCAGCCGAGCACCTGCCAGATCTCGTACTTCGATTTCGGCTCGCCGGCGTAGTCGGCGCGGCTCGCCGGCCGCGCCGGATGCATCCAGATCGGCACGTCGTGGTGGCTGGTGGCGCGCTCGAACACCGGGAAGTATTCCGGCTCATCGAGCGGCCGGCCGGCGACGCTGGTGATGATCTGGATGCCTCGCGCGCCGAGCTGGTTGATCGCACGGTCCATTTCTTCCAGCGCGGCGCGCGGGTTATTCATCGGCAGCGAGGCGACGAACGCCGGAAATTCCTTCGGCCAGCGGCGGCACATCTCCGCCATGCCGTCGTTCGCCACGCGCGCGTATTCCGGCGAATGCGCGCCGTCGCCCAGCAGCTCCGGGCTCGGCAGCCCGAGCGTCAGCACCTGTTGCACGTCGCGGAACTTCTCGCGCAGCATCGCCACGCGGTGCTCGATGTCCCACAGCATGCGCAGGCTCGACATGCGCTTCACCATGCCCGCCTCCTTCGAGTGGGTCTTCACGAGTTCGAGATACGCCGGCGGCATGACGTGGTTAAAGATGTCGATCTTCATGCGCGGATTGTATTGTCAACGTGCGCGCGTCAGGCGCGTTGGGTCGCACTATGGGAGGACGCGTAGAATGAAAGTCATGGCTGCCCAGGAGCTGATCGAGGCACCGCTCTCGCCCGAAGAGCTGGCCCTCCGGTATCGCGACCTGTGCGACGACCCGCACTTCGCGAACGTCCCTGGGAAGATAGAGATCGACTTGTGGGGTCGGGTGTTCATGAGCCCGCCGCCCCGGCCTTACCACGGGCGCGTACAAGCACGGCTGTCCGACAAGCTGACGGCCCTGGGAGGAGAGAAGACCATCGAGGCGCCGATTGCCACGCCGCTCGGTCTCTTCGTAGCAGACCTTGCCTGGTCTCGCCAAAAGTCCGCGCCAGGTTCTGAGGACCAAGCGGCTTTGATGCATGCGCCGGAGCTTTGCATCGAAATCGTCTCGCCTTCGAATTCACGCAAGGAGTTGAGCGAGAAGATCGGCGCCTATCTTGCTGCCGGAGCGGAAGAAGTCTGGATCGTTTACCCGCGATCCAGGCGCTGCGAGGTGCATAGCAGACAGGGGCTAATGAAGCGTTCACGCTTCCCTGTGGATCTCGCCGACCTGTTCGATTAGGAAAACGTGGTCTGTCCCTGATCTAGCGCCGTGAAAGCGTCTTTCTTTCGCCGCTACGGCGGCCCCGAAGTGCTCGAGTACGGCGAGTTGCCCGATCCGGTTCCCGGTACCGGGGAAGTGCTCGTCGAGATCCACGCGGCGAGCATCAACGCCGCCGACTGGAAGATGCGCGCCGGGCAGTACGGCGCGGCCGTCAGCTTCCCGCACGTGCCCGGCCGCGACTTCTCCGGCGTCATGGTCGGCAGTGGCGGATTTTTCAAGCCAGGGGACGCCGTCTTCGGCGTGTGTGAAGTACCGCGCGAAGGCGCTTACGCCGAGCGCATCGCGATCCGCGAGGCGCTCGTCGCGCGCAAGCCCGAGCGCCTCAGCCATGTGCAAACGGCCGCCATCGGGCTCGCCGGTCTTACCGCTGTCGTTTCCCTCGAGGAGACGCTGCAGCTCGAGCGCGGCGAAATCATCCTCATCCAGGGCGGCGCCGGCGGCGTCGGCGGATTCGCCATCGCGCTCGCAAAGCATCTCGGCGCTCGCGTCATCACAACCGCGAGTGCCCAGCACCACGACTATGTGCGCAAGCTTGGCGCCGATCAGGTGATCGACTATCGGAGCCAGGACTTCACCAAGGTGGTGCAGGACGTCCATGCCGTGTTCGACACCGTGGGCGGCGACGTCACGACGCGCAGCTTCGCAGTGCTCAAGCCCGGCGGCCGCCTCGCGAGCATCGCGGTCGGCGGCGCGGCGCCCGCCTCGCCGCGAGCGGACGTCAAGTCGCTGCGGCCGAAAGTCGATCGCGACCGGCGACGCCTCGACCGCGTCGCACAGCTCGTGACGCAAGGCGCGGTGCCGCTCCCGGAGATCAGAGAGTATCCACTCGCGAAAGCCGCCGAAGCGCACAGCGTGAGCGAGGCGCGCCACCTGCGCGGCAAGCTGGTGCTGCGGGTTCGCTAGGAGACGACATGTCAGCGCAAGGCGAGCTGGTCATCGCGAAGTGCACCGTCCATGCGGCGGCCGAGTATCCGGACTACCGCCAGAGCGTGCGCTGCGGACGCCACGAGATGCTCGTCGACGAGCGTCCGGCGCGCGGCGGCGCCGACGCTGGTCCGATGCCGTTCGAGTACCTGCTGGCGGGCCTGGGCGCCTGCACGTCGATCACGCTGCGCATGTACGCGCAGCGCCACGGCTGGAACATCGGCGCGGTGGATGTGTCGCTCGCACTGCGCCAGGGGGCCGACGGCCGGCGAGGCGAACGGCGCGTCGCCATCGCGGGGCCGCTGACCGCGGAGCAGCAGGCGAAATTGGCCGACGTGTGCGAGAAGACGCCGGTAACGCTGGTCGTGAAGTCGGGAATTCCAGTGCGCACTACGCTCGCGTCGGCAGGTAGCGAACCGCCCACGCCCCAATGAGGAGCCCCGACGTAGATCGCAGCCGTTCGGACGGTCGCCAAGCAATCGACGCAGCTGACTTGCCTTAGCGCATTCTCAACGTCCGCTTTCGGGCCATTAGCCGACATTCCGCATCACTAGAGCACCGACGATTAAGACAACCAGCGCTATGGCGGTTAAGGCGACCACACCGCGAAAAATTCGGCCCGCAATACGTTGCTTGGGGGAAACGGTCGAGTCATCCGGCATCTTGGCTAACTCGGTCGCACCTGTGGTCAAACTTAGAAATACCAGTACGCAAATTACAACCAGTGACCCAGGCCAATACCACCACGTCAGACCTGCCATTCCGATGCACAACAATACTAAGAAGCCTGCTCTAATCGTTCGCGCGTCGCGGCGCGGAAAAGTCAACGACCTCTCCTCCGGGGATATCCCTGCGAGCCGCGGATCCGCGGGATTACGAATTGCTATGCGAACACTCTTGAAGTAGGAAGTCAGGAATAATTTCGCCGCGGCGAGATATCGGTGGGAATCTAGCGCTAACCGAACAAGACGTCTTTCCGCCAGGACAATCCC
>DASQIG010000445.1:0-3312 GCA_035631735.1 Burkholderiales bacterium
GTCGGCACGAGATCCTTGTACGCGATCGGCAGGCCGGCGAGCGGCCGATCGAACGCCTTGCGGCGGTCGAGCGCCCGGGCCGCTTTTAGCGCCTGCTCGGGCAGGAAGGTGACGATTGCGTTCACCTTCGGGTTGGCGCGCTCGATCTGGGCGATGAACGCCTGCATCAGCTCGGTGGCGGATACCTTGCGCGCGCGCAGCATACGGGCGAGCGCGCGCGGCGCGGTGAAGCACAGCTCGCTCACGACTTCCAGCGGGCGCTGGCGAGGACGACGGAGGTTTGCACCTGCCGGTCCGGGATGCGCCAGTACTTGCGCAGCAGCCGCTCGATCTCGGGTCGGGGCAGCAGCCGGTAACCATGCTTTGCGTAGAAGTCGATTGCCCAGGTGGCGGCGCTCCACGTGCCGATGAGAATGGGCTTCGGCGTGAGCGTCTCGAGGTGCCGGAGCAGCGCTTCGCCGATGCCCTTGCGCCGCTCGCTCGTGCGCACGTACGCGGGGCGGATGAGTGTCACCTCGCCGCGGTCCTGGATGCCCATGACGCCGAGGAGCTGACCCTTGCGCTCGGCGCCCCAGAAGGCTACGCCGTCGGCCGTCTCGCGTTCGAGCTCCTCGCGCGGCATGTAAGGCTCGTGCCAGCGGTCGGCGGGGATGATGCCCTGATACGCCTGGGCGGCGTCGTTGATGATCGTGAAGAGCGCCGGCACGTCGGCGGCGCTGCACGGGCGGATGATCAATGCGCTCACATCAGTACGATGTCGAACTGCTCCTGCGTGTAGCTCGACTCGACCTGCATCGAGATGCGCCTGCCGATGAACTGGGAGAGCATCTCGAGCGATGACGCCTCTTCCTCGAGGAAGCGGTCGATGACGCTCTGCGCGGCGAGGATGCGGAACTCGCGCGCCTCGTTGAAAGCGCGCGCCTCGCGCAGGATCTCGCGCAGGATCTCGTAGCACACGGTGAAGGCGGTCTTCACCTCGCCGCGCCCGCCGCAGGTGGGGCAGGGCTCGCACAGCACGTGCGCGAGCGACTCGCGCGTGCGCTTGCGTGTCATCTCGACCAGGCCGAGTGCGGTGAAGCCGTTCACCGTGACGCGCGTACGGTCGCGCGCCAGCGCGCGCTTGAATTCCTCCAGCACCGCGGCGCGGTGGCCTTCGTTTTGCATGTCGATGAAATCGAGCGCGATGATGCCGCCGAGATTGCGCAGGCGCAATTGGCGGGCGATGGCCTGGGAGGCTTCGAGGTTGGTTTTGAAGATCGTATCGTCGAAGTTGCGGCTGCCGACATAGCCGCCGGTGTTGACGTCGATCGTGGTCATCGCCTCGGTCTGGTCGATGATCAGATAGCCGCCGGACTTGAGGTCGACGCGGCGCGAGAGCGCCTTCTCGATCTCGTCCTCGACGCCGTAGAGGTCGAACAGCGGCCGCTCGCCGGCGTAATGCACGATGCGCGCGGCGAGCTGCGGCATGTAGCGCTGGGCGAAGGCCACGAGCTTCTGGTGGTTCTCGCGCGAGTCGACCAGCACCCGCTGGGTGTCCGCGCTCACCATGTCGCGCAGCACGCGCTGGGCGAGCGACAGGTCCTGGTAGAGCAGCTCGGGCGGCCGCGCGCCGAGCGAGCGGCCGCGGATCGTCCCCCAGAGCTGGCGCAGGTAGGCGATGTCGGCGGCGAGCTCTTCCTCGGCGGCCGCCTCGGCGAGCGTACGCACGATGAAGCCGCCTTTTTCGTCCGCGGGCACGAGCTCCTTCAGCCGGTCGCGCAGCTGCGCGCGCCCGTTCTCGTCCTCGATCTTCTGCGAGATGCCGATGTGCGGATCGTGCGGCAGGTATACGAGCAGTCGCCCGGCGAGCGAGACCTGCGTGGACAGCCGCGCGCCCTTCGAGCCGATCGGATCCTTCACCACCTGCACCAGCAGCGGCGAGCCCTCGGCGAGGATCTTCTCGATCGGCTTGCCGGGCTCGCGGTTTTCCCAGATGTCGGCGACGTGCAGGAACGCGGCACGCTCGAGGCCGATGTCGATGAACGCCGATTGCATGCCGGGCAGCACGCGCGCCACGCGCCCCATGTAGAGGTTCCCGACCAGCCCGCGGCCGCTCGCGCGCTCGATCAGCAGCTCCTGCACCACGCCCGACGCCACCACGGCGACGCGCGTTTCGCGCGGCGTGACGTTGATCAGGACCTCTTCGCTCACCGGCGCGCGGCGAGCTTGTCCAGGAGCTGGGCCGTCTCGTAGAGCGGCAGCCCCATCACGCCGGAGTAGCTGCCGCGCAGCTCGACGATGAAGCGGGCGGCGCGCCCCTGGATGGCGTAGGCGCCCGCCTTGTCGTCCGCTTCGCCGCTCGCGACGTACTGCTCGATCTCGCGCGCCGAGAGCGTCTTGAAGCGCACCTCGGAGCGCGACAGCAGGCTCTGCAGCCAGTCCTCGTGCTTCAGCGCCACGGCGGTGAGCACCTCGTGCGTGTGACCCGAGAGGTGCTCGAGCATCTGCGTTGCCTCCTGCCGGTTCGCCGGCTGGCCGTAGATGCGTCCATCGAGCGCGACGGTCGTGTCGGCGGCGAGCACCGGCGACTGGGGCAGGTTCCGCTGCAGCATGCGCCGCCAGCCGGCCTCGGCCTTGGCGCGCGCGAGGCGCTCGACGTACGTGTCCGGCGCTTCGTTGGCGAGCGGCGTTTCATCGACGTCGGGCGGCTCGCCGGCGCGGGAGCGGAAAAGCAGCAGGTGGAAGCGCACACCGATCTGCGCCAGCAGCTCGCGCCGGCGCGGGCTGCGCGAGGCGAGGTAGATGCCGCGTTCTATCGGACCGGCCATGCCGCGATTCTAGGCACGATGGTAGGGGTGTCCGGTGAGCAAAGTCGCAGCGCGGTAGAGCTGCTCGAGCAGGACGACCTGCGCAAGTGCATGCGGCAGCGTCATCGCGGAGAGCCGCAGCGTCAGCTGCGCTTGTCCCTTTGTCTCGTCTGAAAGCCCGTCGGCGCCGCCGATGACAAAGGCGCTCGGTGCATCGAGGAGCCTGGCGAACTGCGCAGTGGTGAGCTCGCGGCCCCGCTCGTCGAGCGCCACGACGCGCGCACCCGCTCGGACAAAGGCGGGCAATGCCTTGCGCAGGCGGCTCTCGTCTTTGAGCGCGATGCGCTCGATCTCGTAGCCCTTGGGCATGCGCCGCGCATATTCCGCGCAGGCGGTCTCCGCCCAGGCGGGCAGCCTAGCGGCGATGGCGACGACGTGCAGTCTTGCCACGCGATTGGCTGTTCTTCGCCGGCGCCTTTGCCGCAAGGCGTTTGATGCGCACCGGCTTTCCGCCCCAGACTTCCTC
>DASQIG010000446.1:0-3605 GCA_035631735.1 Burkholderiales bacterium
CTCCTCGAAGGTGAGCCGCGCGTTGTTGATCGTATAGACGCGCAGCGCCTCCTCGCGGCTGATGCGCTGGTTTGCGCCGTACACGCCGTCGGAGATCGTGTCGCGCGTGATGAAGTGGTACATGGCCCAGAACGGGTTGTAGGGAATCACCGGGGAGTCGGTGCCGCCGGCGACGAGGAACCCCTGGTCGAGGAACGTGCGCATCGGCGTCACCTGCTCGGCGCGCTCACGTCCCCAATATTTCGCCATGCTCGGCGCGGCGAGATAGAGGTGATCCTGCGCCGAGATCGCGAGGTCGAGAGCGCGCACGCGCGCGAACTGATCCGGCCGGGCGATGAAGAAGTGCTCGATGGTCCAGCGCTTGCCCTTGATCGAATGCTCGCGATCAGCAGCTTCATAGGCGTCGAGCACCTCATCGACCGCCGCATCGCCCACGGCGTGCGTGGCGACGCGCCAGCCGAGGCGGTTGAGCTCCAGCACCACCGGGAGGTACTGGCTGCGCGGCACGACCTCGATGCCCTTGAACTTGCCGCCGCGGCCATAGGGCTCGGCGTAGGGCTCGCGCATGTGGCCGCCCTCGAAGCCGCCGTCGACCAGCGTCTTCATGCCGCCGATGCGCAGCCACTCGTCGCCCTCGTCGGGCCGGATGTTCCAGCTCGCGATCAGCGCACGCACCTTTTCCACGCTCGAGAAGTCGAAGATGCGCATCAGGTAGTTCACGCGCATCGTCAGGCGGCCCTCGCGCTTCAAATCCTGGAACATGTGATACGCCGCGACCTGGTCGCCGCCGAACTGGAACGAGCCGGGAATGCGGATGCTGGTGAGGCCGACGCTATTCAGCAGCCGCATCTGCCGCTCGATGATGACCGGGTTGAGCGGCCCGGGCGGCGGCAGGTGCACGAGGGCGCGCGCGGTATCGACGAGCTCGCCGTTCAGCTCGCCATCGGCGTCGTGGCCGATCTCGCCGCCCGGCGGGCTTTGGGTGTCGCGCGTGATGTTCCAGCGCTGCGCGGCCGCGCGGTTGATGATGTATTCGTGGCCGCCGCGCACCAGCACCACCGGATTGCGCGGCGCCACCCGGTCGAGCTCCTTAAGGTGCGGCAAGCGCTTCTCGCGCAGCTGCGCCTCGTGCCAGTCGCTGTTCGAGACGATGGGCTCCCCGGGCCTCGTTTTTTTCGCGCGCGCCTCGACGGCGGCGAGGAGCTCATCGATGCCGCGCACGCGGGAGAGATTCACGCCCGCCCCGCCGCCGGCGTTATGCAGATGGCCGTCCATCAAGCCCGGGATCACGGTGCGGCCGTCGAGGTCAATTTGCCGCGTCGCCGGGCCGGCGCTCTTGCGCACCGCGTCGTTCGTGCCTACCGCGACAAAGCGATCACCGTAGATCGCTACCGCTTGCGCGAGCGAGAACGCGGGATCGACAGTGACGATCTTGCCGTTGTAGAGCACAAGCTCGGGCGGCGTGCGCGCCGGTTGCGGCGCGCTTGGCGGTTGCGTGGCGCACGCAGCGAGCAGGCAGGCGGCGCACGCGGCGGCGCGCTGGACGATCCTCATGGCGATGTCTCCTCCGGCTTCCGGTTTACCATAAGGCCGGCATGGCCGCCAACGAGCAGCTCGCGATGCTGGTGCAGCCCGACCGCGTGCACCGCGCGCTCTACACCGATCCCACGATCTTCGAGCTCGAGCTGGAGCGCATCTTCGGCCGCGCGTGGCTGGTGCTCGGCCACGAGAGCCAGGTGCGCGCGCCGGGCGATTACTACACCACGCGCATGGGCCGGGAACCGGTCATCGTCGCGCGCCACGATGATGGCTCATTAAAAGTATTGATCAATCGGTGCGCGCACCGCGGCTCCCTGGTGTGCGCCGAAGGCCGCGGCCACGTAGAGCGCTTCGTCTGCCCGTATCACGGCTGGAGCTACGACCGCGCCGGCGCGCTGAAAGCAGCACCGTTCGCGTCCGGCTATGCACCAGGGAAGCTCGCGTACATGCGGCTGCATCCGGTACCGCGCGTCAGCGTGTATCGCGGCTTCATCTTCGCCTCGCTCGCGCCAAGCGGTGAATCGCTGGACGCGTTTCTCGGATCGACCCGCGCATCGTTCGACGACTTCGTCGATCGCGCGCCCGGTGGCGAGCTGGAAGTCGCGGGCGGCGTGTTCAAGCATGCCTACAGCGGCAACTGGAAGCTGATGCTCGAGAACCATCTCGATGGCGCGCACCCGGCCTGGGTGCACGCGTCGTCGGTGGCCGTGGCGCGCAACGCGCCCGATCCGGGCAAGCCGGGCGAGGAGCACTACTACGACATCGCGGTGCGCCAGATGCGCCAGAACGGCGCGCCCGATGCCGTGTGGGAAGGCACCGGCATCTGGGCGACGCCGCGCGGGCATGGCTACATGGGCGACTACCACGACGACGATCGGCTGGTCGCCGGGCTCGGCAATCCCGCGTTCGAGGAATATCGCGCCGAGCTCATCCGCCGGCTGGGACAACAGGAAGCCGATCGCATCCTGCGCGTCACGCTGTGGAACACCATCATCTACCCGAACTGCTCGTTCATGAGCCAGTTCCGGCAGCTGCGCATCATCCATCCGGTGGCGGTGGACCGCTCGGTCGTCTACACGTACTCGTTCCGCATGCCGCAGGCGCCGGCGCGCCTGTTCCGCGACACAGTCGCCTTTGCCAACGTGGTGAATGGAGCCGGCTCCTGGGTGCTGACGGACGACCTCGAAGTCTACGAGCGCATCCAGCACGGCCTCGGCGCCGGCGCACCCGAGTGGGTCTACATCGGCCGCGGATATGAGCGCGACGTCGACGAGCCCGGCGCCCGGCGCGGCGCTACCGGCACCAGCGAGGTGTTCATCCGCGGCCAGATGCGCGCCTGGCTCGACTACATGACACGTGACGCCTGAGCAATTCCTGTATCACGAGGCGCGGCTGCTCGACACCCAGCGCTACGAGGAGTGGCTCGCGCTGTTCGCCGACGACGCGACCTACTGGGTGCCGCTCGAGCAGGGCCAGAAGGATCCGTACCAGACCTCGTCGATCATCCACGACGACCGCACGCTCCTCGAGCTGCGCGTAAAGCAGCTGCGGCATCCGCGCGCCCATGCGCGCCAGCCGCTCGCGCGCACGGTGCACCAGGTCGGCAACGTCGTGGAGCTCGGCCGGGCGAACGGCGAGCTGCGCATCGGCTCGACGCTGACGGTGGTCGAGTTCCGCCACGAGAAACAGCGCCTCTATGGAGCGCTGGTGGAGCACCGGCTGCGCCACCATATGGGAAATGAGGGGGCTACATTCCGCATCGCGCACAAGCGCGTGGATCTGGTGAATTCCGAAGGTGAGCTCGATGGCATCGCCATCCTCCTCTAGAAACCAGGAGCCGGTGATCGTCGCCGGCGGCGGCATCGGCGGCCTTGCCGCAGCGCTGGCGCTCGCGCGACGAGGATTCAAAAGCGCGGTGCTCGAGCAGGCGCCGCAGTTCGGCGAGATCGGCGCCGGCATCCAGATCGCGCCGAACGCCTGGCATGCGCTCGACGCGCTCGGCGTAGGCCGGCTGGTGAAGAAACAGGCGGTGTTCATCGAGCGCCTGCTGATGTTCGACGGCGTGA
>DASQIG010000447.1:0-7406 GCA_035631735.1 Burkholderiales bacterium
CGGACGTGCGCCGGCTGTTCAAGGACGACATCGTCGAGCAGGGCCGCAACCTCACGGCAATGCTGAGCGTCGCGACGGCGAACCTCGCCAAGCCCGAGCGCATCAGCGTGGCGCTGCGGCAGCTCGGCAGGCGCCACGCCGGCTATGGGGTGCGGCCGGAGCACTTCGCGCTGGTCGAGGACGCGCTGCTCTTTGCGCTGGAGCACGCGCTGATCGACGTCTTTACGGCGGAGGTGAAAGCCGCCTGGCAGGCGGCCTACGCGCTCCTCACGGGCATGATGCTCGAGGAGATCACTCCGCGATTTGCGATGCCTCGCTCCTGAGGCGCGCCGCGCGGCGTGCGGCGTGCAAGCCTCGTGCCGCTGTCACTCCTGCGTCTCAGTCTTGCGTCCGAGGAGCGCACCGACCATGCCCGCGAAGCTGCGCTTGCGCTGGATGACGGGCGCCGGGCGCGACGGGTCCGGCTTGCGCTGCTGAGCGTAGGCCGGCTCCTGCGGCTCCGAGCGGCGTGGGTCCCAATGCTGCTGCCGCGAGCTGCGGGCGGGAGCGCGATGACCGTGTTGCGGCAGCTTCTCGCCTTCCGCCAGCATGCGGGCGCGAGCTTCGCGCAGTTGGTCAGCGCGCGCCGATGCCGTCGGCGCGCGCTCAGGGCGACGTTGCCCATCGCGCGGCGGCTGGCCATTGCCGCGGCGCTGACCATTGCCGCGAGGCTGGAATTCGGCGCGCGAACGGCGCTGCCCGTTGTTTCGTGACGGTTGCTGCTGCGCCACACGCGGGGCCGCGCTGCCGGGGTGAAAGCCCTCGATGGGGCGGCTCTCGACCTTGCGATTGATGAGCCGCTCGATCGCCGCCATCAGCGAACGCTCTTCGGCGCTGACGAGCGACACCGCTTCGCCTTCGACGCCAGCGCGGCCGGTGCGGCCGATGCGATGCACGTAATCCTCGGCGACGTGCGGCAGGTCGTAGTTGACGACATGCGGCAGCGCCTCGATGTCCAGGCCGCGCGCCGCGATGTCGGTCGCTACCAGCACGCGCACTTTCCCATCCTTGAAGTCGCCCAGCGCCCGCTCGCGCGCGCCCTGGCTCTTGTTGCCGTGGATCGCGTCGGCGTTGATGCCGTCGCGCGAGAGCTGCTGCGCCAGGCGGTTGGCGCCGTGCTTGGTGCGGCAGAAGACCAGCACCTGTTTCCAGTCATTCGACTTCACCAGGTGCGCGAGCAGCTCGCGCTTGCGCGCCCCATCCACCGGATGGGCGACCTGGGAGACGAGCTCCGCCGGGGTATTGCGCCGCGCGACCTCGACCGTCACCGGCTGGTGCATGAACGAGCTCGCGAGCTTGCGGATTTCGTCCGGGAAAGTCGCCGAGAAGAGCAGGTTCTGCCGCTTCGCCGGCAGCAGCGCCAGGATCTTGCGAATGTCGTGAATGAAGCCCATGTCGAGCATGCGATCGGCCTCATCGAGCACCAGGATCTCGACCTGGCGCAGATCCACCGTCCTTTGCTGCACGTGGTCGAGCAGCCGGCCCGGCGTCGCCACCAGGATGTCGACGCCGCGGCGCAGCGCATCGATCTGCGGATTGATGCCGACGCCGCCGTAGACCGTGATCGACTTGAGCTTGACGTACTTGCCGTAGGTCCGCACGCTGTCCTCGACCTGCGCGCACAGCTCGCGCGTGGGCGTGATCACCAGCGCGCGAATCGGATGGCGCGCCGGCGAATGGCTCGCGTTGGCCTTGGCGCTCAGGATCTGCAGCAGAGGCAGCGTGAAGCCGGCGGTCTTGCCGGTGCCGGTCTGGGCCGCGCCAAGCAGATCTTTGCCGGCGAGGACTACGGGGATGGCTTGCGCCTGGATGGGGGTGGGAGTGGTGTAGCCCTGGTCCGCGACAGCGCGGAGCAGCTCGGGCGCGAGCCCGAGTGTTGCAAACGACGTACTAATGGATTTCTCCTGCACTCGGCCTGGGAAGGCTTCGCCTTCGACCGGTTCAGGCTGATGCGTTTTTAGCTCTTATTGATCGGTCCAGGATGGACCGCTTACAAAGACTGAGACGCTAACCGGATATATGCGTAACAGAAAGCTTGGACGACAGTATAGCGGACAAACGCGCACAACGCGAATATGCCGTTGGGCTCGTGATTTATCCGCTTTGCTCCACGCACGATTTGTCAGCTAATAAGTCGACCAACACTCGTTCCTTGCCTGCCCATGCCGCAGAACGTACGCCACTACCTGTATCCCGCCTTGCTGAGCGTCACCGGCGTTCTGCTGATTGCTGGTTTGGTCCTGTTCTGGGCTGCAATCTCTTTCGAGGGTTACATAACTGCGCTAATGACCTTGACGCTTGCGGGTTGCAGCTTCCTCGGTGCGCGAGAACTAAAGTCAGAGAAGCGCACGGATATGCAGGCGTTGGTCGAATATTTCAGCGGAAAGAAGACCAATCAAGATGGCCCGACCGCTGGCAACTAGCCAGCGGTTCTTCAGCGACGCCCGACGGGCTGGCGAACCCGTCGGGCTCCGGCGGAGAGCTCAGTCGTCTTCGTCAGACTCCGACCGCGGCGCTGGCGGCAGCGGCACGCCGCCGGGGCCGCCGGAGAAATCAAGCGGCGAAAGCGCGGGCTGCTGGCCGACGCCGCCCGCGGCCCAGTCGCACACGCCGTCGGGGAACACCGCCGCCAGGCGCGCGAGCTGCGCTGACGAGAGCACCGCCGGGAGATAGTCGGCGGTGTTGATCGGCTTGGTGCGGCACTTGAGGATTTCCTCGCTGCGCGGCCCGCCCGCCACCTGGCGCGGCGAAGAATGCGGCTTGAGGAACGGATCAGCGTCGCAGTCCGCCTGATTGGTGACCTTCGTCGATTGCGTGGTGTCGCTGGTGAGCAGGCAATAGTCGAACGCGGACGTTGGCTTGGCGTTACGCACTTTCGTCGCAAGTGAGGTGCGGCTCGTATCCGCCTTCAGGTTGGTGAGCCACTGATCCATGATGAAGAAAGCATCGCCCGCCATGCTGGCGGAAGGAATCAGGCCGGTGCGCGCGAAGCGCCACATGACCTGGTTGCCGTGGTCGCCGAACTCCTTGTCCAGCCGGTCGCGGATGCCGAAGCTGCGCCATTGGTAGTGGATGCCGAATACCGTCGCGGCGGGCGCAGCCGGTGGCCTGGCGCTCACGAGCAGCGAATCGTCCCAGCCGCGCATGTCGATGACCGCGGTCTTCGCCACGTGCTGACCGCTCATCACGACGCCTGCGCGGTAAGCGATCTCGAGCGCGTGCGGATCGGCGACGGTGCGCCCGGCCTGGAAGTTGGCGTCCTTGTCGATGCCGCCGATGATTTCGTTCAGCGTGACGAACTCCTCCGGCGTAACCGCGCCCGCCTGCAACGCCTTGAGGCCGTACTGGATGCCGGCGTTGTCGCGCGTTTCGCGCGCGCGGATGCCGTCGGGCGCCTTGCCCCAGATCGACGCCGCCCAGTCCCAGGCGCTGCAGCGCGCGCCGGTAGGATTGGTCACCGGGTCGTACACCATGCTCGTCGGCAGCTGGCAGTTGTTGGTGACACTGCCGAGCGCCGCGATGGCCCCCGTCGTATTGTCGACGACGAAGCGCTGCACATAATTGCCCACCTTGCCGTTGCTGCCGAAGAGGTTGTACCAGCCGTGGCAGGCGGTCTGGTCGGGATGCCCGTTGATCGCCGCTTTCTTCGCGTTGATCTGCGCCTGGTTGAGCCCGCTCATCAGCGCGGTCCACTGCGGCTTGATGTAGGCCTCGGCGAGGACCACGCAATCACCCACCTCCATGCCGGTGGTTTCCGAGTCCGGATAGGCGCACGAGATGGTGATGCCGTCGAGCTGGCCCGGCGCGATCGAGGCGTTCATGTTGGAGTTGATCGAGCCGCCCGAGCAGCCGGTACCGATCGTGAACTTGACCGGCCCGAAGGTATCGCCGATGTGCTCTTTCATCATCATCACGGTCTCGGCCATCGTTACCCGATTGGAGTTGAGCGCCGAGTCGGTCATGCTGCTTTGCGCGATGAGGTAGCCGCGCGAGAGCGCGAACTCGCCGCCCGTCCAGTTGGTCGCCGAGCGGAACTGACGGCGCGGCTGGCCCGTCGAGGCGCCGAACTGATAGAGCACCTTGCCGTTCCATTGCGCCTGCGGCGCGAGCGCCGTCCAGGGCTTTGACGGGTCGAACAGCACCGCGATGTCGTAGATGCCGCGGTTCATCGTGCCGCGCTCGACGCGCACGATGAAGGGCACCGTGAGGCCCGCGTCGGTGGTGGTTGTCGCCATGTCGGCCGGCGCCGGGCCCGGCACGTAAGGCTTGTAGCAGGGATTCGCTGGCGGCGTGTTCGCATCCGGCAGCGTGAGCGAGCAACCCGTCGCCGTCGTGCGGTACCAGACCTTGGTTTCGGTGGCGATGTTGCATTGCGCGTCGATCGCTCGGGTCGACAGGCCGCTCTGGTTGGTCAGGGGTCCGATCGGCGTCGCCAGCTCCGGCGTCGGCGTCGCGCAGAAGAATGGCGTGATCTGCTCGCCGGAGAGCACCGGGCCGCCGATGCGATGATTCGTGATCGTGAGCCGCGCGCTCGGCCGGCCCTCGCCGCGGCCGTTCGACTCGGCGACGAAGGCGTTGCGTCCCTCGCGCAGACCGGTCAGTACGCCGCGCATGGTACGCGCGCCGGCATCGGTGACGAAGCTTGCGGTGACGTCCTTGCCGTTCAGCCGTAGCTTCACGTGGTGCAGCGGCACGTTGCGCGGCACGCTGACCTCGACCAGCGCGTCGCCGCCACTGATGAGATCGGCGCGGTTGGTGAGCGTGCGGAGCTCGAATTGATGCCTTTCGAAACGGTCCTCGCGCTCGTCCCGCTCGGCTTTCGCTACGGAAGTGGCGCAGACAAGGGCGGCCAGCGCGGCCGCAGTGTAAGCACGCATGGAACTCCTCCCCGGAATGTGTTGCCCGCCAGCGTACACGCAGCGCCGGCTGGATTAAAGCCTGTCTCTCATGAATCGCCGCTTTGCCGCGCCGCCGCAGGAATATTCCGCCGGAAGGTGGCGAGCTCGTTGACGATCAGGGCGCCCAGGACGATCGCGCCGCCCGCGACCGTCGCGCGCGCTGGCACTTCGCCGGCGCCGAGCCAGGCCCAGAGCGGGCCGAGGACCACCTCGAGCAAGCCCAGCAGCGCGATCTCGGGCGCGTACAGCACGCGGCTCGCGAGCACCAGCAACATGCACGGCAGGCCGAGCTGGAATATTCCGAGGAACGCGAGCAGCCCGATGTCCCTGGGCGTCGCCTGCAGCGGCACGGCCAACGGCAGCGCGACGAGGCACGAGAGGGCGCCGCCGAGCATCACCGCCGGCCGCAGATCGAGAGCCGCGGCGACGGCCCTGAGGGTGACTACATTGATCGCAGCGGCGATGGGGATGGCGAGCGAGATCAGCATCCCGGTGAGGTCGCGGGCGGTGTGCGCGTCGAGGTCGCTGCCGAACATCCACGCGATGCCGAGCGCCGCGGCGCCGGCAGCGACCCAGGTGCCCAGGGGCACCGGATCGCGCAGCACGAGGCTCGCGAGCATCGTCGTTAGGAGCGGGCTTACGCTCATGACCACGAGCGTGTTCGCCGTGCTCGTCAGGCTGAGGGCGATCATGAAGGCGGTGAACATGACGCCCCAGAGCGCGCCGGAGAGAAGGCCGGGCCAGCCCATCCTCAGCGGATTGCGCCGCATGGCGAGGAGCGCGAGCGCGACGAAGAGGAACGCGAACAGGCTGCGCCAGAAGACCAGCTCGAAGGCTGTCGCGCGCTCGCCGTGGCGCGTGACGACGCCTGCGGTGCTCCACAGCACCGGCGCCGTGAACATCAACGCCAGCCCGCCGGCGCGGGTCACATTCCCTTGAACAAGTGCGCGTAGCTGCGGCTGACTTCGAGCTTCTCCGGCCGGCCTTTGATGCTGACGAGCTGCCGGCCGCGCTCGTCGCGCGAGATGCCGGCGATGGCGCGCGCGTTGATCAGGATGGAGCGGTGGATCTGCCAGAACTGCGCGGGGTCGAGCTCGGCGATCAGTTCCTTGATCGGCTTGCGGATGAGCGCTTCCTGCTTCGCGGTCTGCACGCGCGTGTATTTCTCATCCGACACGAAGAACAGCACCTCGTCGACCGGGATCATCTGGATCTGGCTGCCGACCGAAGCCTGGATCCAGGCGAGGCGAGCGGGCGGCTCGAGCTTCTCGGCGAGCCGCGCGAGTGCCTCGTGCAGCGCGTCGGCCGGCTTCGCCGGAGCGGCAAGGCGCTGCTTCAGCCGCTCGACCGTCACGGCGAGGCGCTCGCGCTCGGCGGGCTTGAGCACGTAGTCGATCACGCCCTGCTGGAAGGCATCGATCGCGTACTGGTCGTACGCGGTGACGAACACGATCTCCGGTACCCGGCCTTGCAGCGCGGCGACGTCGCGTGCGGCCTCGATACCGCTCTTCGCCGGCATGCGGATGTCGAGGAACACGACCTCCGGCTGATGCGCGCTCACCATTTCTATCGCTTCGGCGCCGTTTTTCGCCTCGGCCACGATCTCGAGCTCCGGCCACAGCTCCGTGAGCCGCTCGCGCAGCTGATCGCGCATCAAGGGCTCGTCGTCCGCGATTACCGCACGGGTCATGTCGCCTTGTAGGGTACGACGATGATGACGCGCGTGCCACTCGGCGCGTTCCCGGCGATGCGCAGCTCCGCCGCGTCGCCGTAGATCAGCTTCAGCCGCTCGCGGATGTTCTGCAGGCCCATGCCGGTGCCGGCGGTGGCGGCCCGGGCGAAGCCGACGCCGGTGTCGGCCACCGTGACGGCGAGCTTGCCATGCACGACTTCGGCGCTCACGGTGAGCGCGCCGCCCTCGGCCTTGGGCTCGAGGCCGTGCTTGATCGCGTTCTCGACCAGCGACTGCAGCATCATCGGCGGGAAATCGGCCGAGTACAGGCCTTCGGGCACGTTCACCTGCGCCTGCAGCCGCTCGCCCATGCGCACCTTGAGGATTTCGAGATACGGGCGCACCACTTCCAGCTCGCGACCAAGGCTGGCAGTCTTATCGCGCATCGCCGGCATCGAGGCGCGCAAAAGGGCGATCAGGTTCTTCTGCATCTGGCTGGCGCGCGGCGGATCGGTCTCGATCAGGTGATCGATGCTGGCGAGCGTGTTGAAGAGGAAGTGCGGCTCGACCTGGGCCTGCATCGCCGCCATCCTGGCTTCGGCGAGCTGGCGCTTCAGGCTTTCGGCGTCGGCCACCTGCTGCGCCTCCTGCGCCTTCGCTTCGGCTTTGACGCGGCCGGCGTAGGCGATCTTGATCGCGGCCGAGAGCAGGACGAAGAGGAATGCAAGCTCCGGCAGGTAATCGCCCAGGCGCACGTGCACCACGCGCTCGCGATCGCCCATCTCGCCGATCGCGCC
>DASQIG010000448.1:0-5416 GCA_035631735.1 Burkholderiales bacterium
CTTGAGGCTCATCGCGACTCCCAGCGCGAGGAACAGTCCGCCGCCCAGGTAACCCGCGAAGTAGCCCACCGCGGAGGTGATATCGAGCTTCCCCGGCTCGGCGACGCTCACCAGCATCGAGTCGCCGAACACATTGCCCCAGAAATAACCGATCGACGCGAGCACGTAGAACATGACGGCCCATTGCCACTCGCCCTGGCCTACCCAGTGCAGCGCCAGCAGCATCGCCGCGCCGAGCAGCGCGGACGCGATGAGGAAGCGCTTCGCGTGGCCGCCGCGATCGGCGATGGCGCCGAGCACCGGCGCCGACAGCGCGACGACCAGGCTCGCGATGGAGTTCGCGAGCCCGAGGCGAAACGTGCTCACCGTGACATCGGCCCCTGAGCTCCAGTAGTCCTTGAAGAAGATCGGGAAGAAGACGGTGATGATCGACGTCGTGAAGGCGTGGTTACCCCAGTAGTACAGGCCCCACCCCCACACCTTCCGGCTTGCCGGCAGCCGCATCTATTGGCGCTTGCGCTTGAGCTCGGCCTGGTAGGCCTCGAGCTGCGGCAGGAATCCGCGCCGGCGCTCGAGGCTCGCGCGCGGCCAGTACTTCTCGCGGTCGTAGTACTCCGGCACCGCCGGCATCCCGGGCGGGATTAACACCCACGGCTGCTTCGACGCGGTGAAGATGTGGATGTCGGGCGGCAGATGGTCGGGCGCATCGAGCGTGCCGACGCGCACGAAGCTCAGGATCGGCCCGGCGCCGGCGTAATGGCTCCACAGCGCGATGCGGCATTTTGGGCAGCGCGCGATCGTCTGACCCATGCTGCTTTGCGACGGCGTATTGACGAGCTCCGGCTTGCCGCTGAGCGGCGTGACACGATCGCTCTCGATCATGGCGTTGAGCGCGAACGACGCGCCGGTCTCGCGCTGGCACCAGCGGCAATGGCAGCAGTGCACGAAGAGCGGCGCCGTCTCCATGCGGTAGCGCAGCTCGCGGCAATCGCAGCCGCCCTGCAGCGGAAAGGCCATGTTCTTCTCCGTCATTGGACGCGCACCGGATCACCCACCTTGATCGCGCCTTCACGCAGCACGCGCGCATAGAGCCGGCTCCAGCCCGGATGCAGCTTCTGCGAGACGCGCCTGAATTCGCCGTCGCGCAAATAGGGCAGCAGGTTCGCGCACGGCGCCGCGTACGCCGTGAGCTCGAGCAGCACTTCGCCAACTTCGACGCGCGCACCGGGCACCATGCGCTCCCAGGCGAGGCCGGCGAGCGTGAGGTTCTCGCCGATCGCGCCGGGCTCGATGGGATGGCCTTCGGCCTGCAGCGCGCGGATCAGCTCGAGCGAATAGAGCGACACGGCGCGCGTCGGCCCGCCGTGATAGCGCAGATCGCGCTGGCAGTCTCCTGTCACGCCGCTGAAGCGCACCTCGCCCGCATTGCGCGCCAACTTCGGCACTCCGCCATTCGACAAGTTGATCGAATGCAGGACGCCGCTCATGCAATTACTCACGTTTGGCTGCTCTTGGCAGGGAATCGCAATGCGGAGTTTGGGGTATAGTCTTTCGCCGATGCAACAAGCAGTTAAGACGCCCACGGGGGAGGCGCGCGCCGAGCAGCGGCTCTCTCTTTCCGAGATCCTCGACTGGCTGGTCGCGGACAAGCTCGTGGGCGCGCCGGCGGCCGAAGAGCTGAAGAAGGAGCGCCGCTACTACCGCGGCGCGCTGCATCCGCTGGTCACCATCGCCGATCAGAAATGGCGCCAGGCCACGGCGCCGGGCAAGCCGCTGACGCTGGAAGCGCTCAGCGAATGGCTCGCCAAGCGCGTCGGCATGGACTACCTGCACATCGATCCGCTGAAGATCGACTTCGCGGCAGTCACCGAGGTGATGAGCTCGGCCTACGCGACGCGCTTTCGCATCCTGCCGGTCGCGGTGACGAACAAGGAAGCGGTCGTCGCCACCGCCGAGCCCTTCGTGCGCGAATGGGAGGCCGAGCTCGCGCGCATCATCAAGCGCGACATCAAGCGCGTGATCGCGAGCCCGCTCGACATCGAGCGCTATCAGGTCGAGTTCTATAACCTCGCGAAATCGATCAAGGGCGCCGGCAAGACCACCACCGGCGCGAGCGGGCTGTCGAACTTCGAGCAGCTGGTCGAGCTCGGCAAGGACAACAAGACGCTCGATGCGAACGACGCGCATGTGGTGCGCATCGTCGACTGGCTGTGGCAGTACGCGTTCGAGCAGCGCGCGAGCGACATCCACGTCGAGCCGCGGCGCGAGCAGGGCATCGTGCGCTTTCGCATCGACGGCGTGCTGCACCAGGTCTACCAGATCCCGGCGCCCGTGCTGGTCGCCATGACCAGCCGGATAAAAATCCTGGCGCGCATGGACGTGGTGGAGAAGCGCCGGCCGCAGGACGGCCGCGTCAAGACGCGTACGCTCGCCGGCGAGGAGGTGGAGCTGCGCCTTTCCACATTGCCGACCGCCTTCGGCGAGAAGCTGGTGATGCGCATCTTCGACCCCGAGGTGCTGGTGCGCGACTTCAAGGAGCTCGGCTTCTCCGAGGAGGATCACAAGCGCTGGCAGGAGATGACCAACCGCCCGAATGGCATCGTGCTGGTCACGGGGCCCACCGGCTCGGGGAAGACCACCACGCTCTACTCGACGCTGAAGACGCTGGCGACGGCCGAGGTCAACGTCTGCACCATCGAGGACCCGATCGAGATGGTCGAGCCCGCCTTCAACCAGATGCAAGTGGTGCCCGCGATCGAGCTCGGCTTCGCCGAGGGCGTGCGGGCGCTCATGCGCCAGGACCCCGACATCATCATGGTGGGCGAGATCCGCGACCTCGAGACCGCGGAGATGGCGGTGCAGTCGGCGCTCACCGGGCACCTGGTGCTCTCTACGCTGCACACCAACGATGCGCCGAGCGCCGTGGCGCGGCTCCTCGAGCTCGGCGTGCCGGCTTATCTGCTGAACGCCACGCTGAACGGCGTCATGGCGCAGCGCCTGGTGCGCACGCTCTGTCCGCATTGCAAGCAAAAGGTCGACCTGCAGCGCACGGAGGACCAGCAGGCCTGGGAGGCGCTGGTGGCGCCGTGGAAATCCAAGCATCCGGCGAAGCTCTACAAGCCGGTGGGCTGCCTCGAGTGCCGCATGACCGGCTTCATGGGCCGCATCGGCATTTACGAGACGCTGGTGCTCACGCCGGCGTTCAAGGGCATGGTCGGCTCGACGCCAGAGCTCGGGCGGCTGCGCGAGCAGGCGTTCAAGGACGGCATGAAGCCGCTGCGCATCAGCGGCGCGATGAAAGTCGGTGCCGGCCTGACGACGATCGAGGAAGTGCTCAAGGTCGCGCCGCCAGTGCGCGACGGCGGCGCCTGAATCCGGTCACGGACGCGCTGCTGCTCGCCGCCATCGCGGCGGCCATCGTCTACCTCGCCATGGTGCTGGTCGCGCGCCGGCGCGAGCGCGAGCTGGTACGCTCGCGCGCCCACGAGGAACGGCTGAGAAGCCTCACCGAGCTTTCCGCCGACTGGTTCTGGGAGACCGACGCCGCTCACCGCATCACCTGGCTCTCCGGCGGCGGGCCGGTGGCGACGCTGTTCCGCGATACGCCGACGTATGGCAGGCACTTCTGGGAGATTCCGGGCGTCGAGGTCGAACCGCGCGCGCTCGAGGCGCATCTCGAGCGGCTGGAAAAGCAGCTGCCGTTCTTCGATCTCGAGATCGCGCGCACCGACGAGCGCGGCGCGCGCCAGGTCCATATCATCTCCGGGCAGTCGTACCACGGCCCCGACGGCGCCTTCCGCGGCTATCGCGGCGTGGGGCGCGACATCACCGAGCAGCGCCGCGCCGAGGCGAGCCTGTCGCAGGCAAAAGCGCGCCTCGAGATGGCGCTCGACGGCGGCAACCTCGCCGAGTGGCATTACGACATCGCGGTCGACGAGCTTTACGCGGGCGACGGCTGGGTGCGCTTCCTCGGCCACCAGCGTTCGCCGCCGATCACGCGCGGCGCGCAGCTCGAGCGGCTGCTGCATGCCAACGACCTGCCGAAGGCGCGCTCGGCGCTGGTGCGCGCGCTGAAGGGCGAGGACGAGGAATACGACGTCGAGCTGCGGCTGCGCACGCGCGAAGGCGGCTGGAAGTGGCTCCATGCGAAGGGCCGCGTCACCGTGCGCGCCGCCGACGGCCGTGCAACGCACATGTCGGGCGTGGTGGCCGACATCGACGCGCGCAAGCGCGCCGAAGCCGCGGTGAGCGCAGCCGACCAGCGCTTCCGCGATGTTGCCGCCGTGTCGAGCGAATACGTCTGGGAAGCCGACGCCGAGTGGCGCTACACGTACCTATCCGAGCGCGTCGAGGCGCTCCTCGGCTACTCGCGCCGCGAGCTCCTCGGGCGCCGGGCGTGGGAATTCGTCCCGCTCGGCGAAGAGCGCGCCATTCGCCAGTGGTTCGCCGACCACGGCGGCGAAGGCCGGCCGTTCCGCGACCTGGTGCACCGCGTGATGACGAAATCGGGCGGCGTCGTCTGGCAATCGATGAGCGGCCTGCCGCTCGCCGATGCCGAGGGCCGCTGGTGCGGCTACCGCGGCACGGCGGCCGACGTCACTGCGCGCAAGCTCGCCGAGGCGCGCATCGAGCAGCTCGCGACGCGCGATGCGCTCACCGGCCTGGCCAATCGCGCGCTCCTCGCGGAGCGCACCGCGGAGGCGATCGCCGCCGCCGCTCGCACACGCAGCGAGCTCGCGCTGCTCGCGATCGATCTCGACCGCTTCAAGCTGGTCAACGGAGCGCTCGGCCATGTGGCGGGCGACGCGCTGCTGCGCGCGGTGGCGGAGCGGCTCTCGAACGCCGCGCGGCGCGAGGACATGCTCGCGCGCCTGGGCGGCGACGACTTCGTGCTGCTCTGGCAGGGACTCAAATCCCGCGACGAGGCGGCGAGCCTCGGCACGCGGCTGCTCGCGATCCTCGGCCGCCCGTTCACCGTGGAAGGGCGCACGCTTGCCGTGAACGCCTCGATCGGCATCGCGCGCTATCCGGCCGACGGGCGCGACTTCACCGAGCTCCTCAAGCACGCCGATGCCGCGCTGTACGCGGCGAAGGACGCCGGTCGCGGCACGTTCCGCTTCTACGAACCGGTGCTGGGCGCGCATTCGGCCGAGCGGCTGCAGCTCACGAACGAGCTGCGCGGCGCGCTCGCGAAGAGCGAGCTCGTGCTCTACTGGCAGCCGGTGGTGCAGGGACGCTCTGGCGTGGTCGGCGCCGAGGCGCTGGTGCGCTGGCGCCATCCCGAGCGCGGGCTGCTCGGGCCCGAGGAGTTCGTGCCGCTCGCCGAGGACGCCGGCCTGATCCGCGCGGTCGGCGAGTGGACGCTCGAGCACGCGCTCGCGCAGGCGGCGACCTGGAGCCGCGAGCTGCCGGGGAC
>DASQIG010000449.1:0-5742 GCA_035631735.1 Burkholderiales bacterium
CCAGTCGAGCGCCGCCGGCAAGCCGTGGTCGTCGAGCATCGGCGGGCGCAGCTCGCCGGCGATGTTTTCGATCGCCGCGGCGGTCGACTTCACCAGCGCGAGCGAATCCCTCACCCGCGCGGCCGTCTGCGCGCTGTCCGCCTGGCTGTTCTTCAGCATGCCGAGGTTGATGCTGAGCGCGGTCAGCGTCTCGCCGAGGCGGTCGTGCAGCTCGCGCGCGAGCGCGCGACGCTCCGATTCCTGCAGCTCGACGAGGCGCCGCGAGAGGGCCTGCAACTCCGCGGCGGCGTGGCGCGCGGCCCCCTCGGCGAGCTTCCATTGCTCGATATCCGTACTCGTCCCATACCACTTGACGATGTACCCTTGCTCGTCGCGGAGCGGCACGGTGCGCACCAGGAACCAGCGATATTCGCCGTCGGCGCGGCGCAAGCGCATTTCATACTCGCTCGGTTTACCGGCCGCCATGTCCGCACGCCACCGTTCCATGACGCCTGGCAAATCGTCCGGGTGAACAATGCGAGTAGCATCTGTGATTCCCTCCTCGAGAGAGAGGCCGGTATATTCCAGCCAGCGTCTGTTGACGAAATCAACGACGCCGGCAGGCAGAAGGCTCCATGCCATCGTCGGAATCGTGTCGATGACAAGCCGCAGGTGCTGTTCTTCGCGCCGCGCCACGGCCGGAGCAGGTTGCAGGGACACGCCCGGGCTCACGCGCGGCGCGCCTCGCTTTGCAGCAGCAGACGCCCGACTTCGCGCGCCCGGCGGGCCGCATCGCGCTCGCCGGCGTAGGCGGCGACGATGCAACCCATCATCAGCATCTGCCATTGCAGCGCGAAGCGCTCCGGATTGCGCACGCGCGCCTCGGCGGCGAGCTGGATGATGAGCGCGCGGATCGCCTGTACATGGCCCAATGCCGCGATGCGCACGCGGTGCCTCGGATCACTGTGCTCGAGTAGCGTCTTCAGGAACGAGCAGGCCTCGTAATTGGCCTTGCGGAACCAGCCGTCGAACAAATCGAAGATCCCGAGCAGGCGCTCGGCGGGCTTGCGCGTTCGGTCGCGGATCACATTCGCGAGCCAGGTGCGCGTCCAGAGCTCCTCGCGCCGGCGCAGGAAGGCGAGTGCGAGGTCGTCCTTGGACGGGTAATGCCGGTAAAGCGTCATCTTGGCGACGCCGGCGTGGCTGGCGAGCGTGTCGACGCCTACCGCGTGGATGCCGTGCTGCGAGAAAAGCTGGTAGGCGGTGCGTTCGATGCGCTCGCGGGCGTCGCCCGCGGGGGCGGCGCGCCGGCTGCGAGGGGAGCGGGCGGGCATTGTGTAGACAGGGCTGTCTAGCGTTGCGGCACTCTACCGCGGCGGCGGCGCGCGCGGCAAATAGACCGACCGGTATCGCGCGGCTTGCGCACGGAAGAGTCCCCCGGCCGTCGCGCAGGCTAGAGGTGGCGCAGCAATCCGAGCAGCACGTTCGGGTCGCAGGGCTTGGCAAGATAGTAATCGAAGCCGCCCATGCTGCCGAGGAGGGGGCTGCTCGCCTGCCCGTAAAGGCTGCTGATCGCGATCAACAGCAGTCGCTCCGTGCCCTGCGTGGCACGGATCTCGCGCGCGACATCCCATCCGCTTCGATCGGGCATCGCGAGGTCGACCAGCACGACATCCGGATGGAACTGCTGCACGGCCGCGAGCACGTCTGCACCGCAGTACACGCCGCGGGTCAGGTGACCCTCGTCGCGCAGGAGCCGCGTCAGCGCAAGAACCGTGTCGGGCTCGTTGTCCGCGACGAGTATTCGCAGCGATACGCAGAGAGCTTGCAAGAGCTAGCTCGATCGGCCGGCGAGGAGCGCCGCGACCTGCTCGGCGGGCAGCGGCTTGTTGAAGAGATATCCCTGCATCTGGTCGCAGCGCAGGAGCCTCAGAATCTTTGCCTGCTCCTCGGTCTCGACCCCCTCGGCGATCACCTGCAGGCGCAGCGAGTGCGCGAGCGTGATCATCGTCTGCACCAGCGTCATGGTGGTCGGGTCGGTTGCCATGGTGGCGAGGAAAGAGCGGTCGATCTTCAGAGCTTCGACCGGCAGGCGCGCGAGGTAGAAGAGCGTGGAATAGCCGGTGCCGAAGTCATCAATGGCGATGCCGATTCCCAGCCGCCGGACCGCGCTCAGCTTTTCGATGCTCGCCTCGATGTCCTCCATGACGAGGCTCTCCGTGATCTCGAGGTCGATGCCGGCCGGCGAGACGCCCTCGGCGATCGAGCGCTCGACGGTCTCGACGAAGTCGCGCTGGCGCAGCTGGATCGCCGATACGTTGACCGCGACCTTGGGCGGCGCGAGGCCTGCCTCGACCCAGGAGCGATGATCGAGCGCCGCGCGGCGCAGCGCCCAGGACCCGGCCTGGAGGATGAGCCCGGTTTCTTCCAGTAAAGGGATGAACCGCAGCGGCGGCACGAGGCCGAGATCCGGGCTTTGCCAGCGCATCAGCGCCTCCAGCCCGGCGATAGTGCGGCCCTCGGCGACGTACTTCGGCTGGTAGTGCAGCACGAACTCGTCCTTCTCGAGCGCCTGGCGAAGCCGGCTCTCGAGCGAGAGCTTCTCGGCGATGCGCGCCGTCATCTCCTGCGTACAGAAGACGTAGCGCTCGCCGCTGGCCTTCGCCTTCTTGAGCGCCGCTTCGGCGTTGCGCAGCAGCGCCTCGGCGTCCCCCGCGTCGTCGGGAAAAAGCGCAATGCCGATGTGCGCCGCCACGCGCAGCTTTTCGGCGCCGATCTCGAAGGGCACGCCGAACACCTCGGCCGAGCGCTGCTCGGTGCGCCGCGCAATCTCCTCGGCGCTCGCGAGGCCCGGCATGACGATGGCGAAGTGGTCGGCCGCCATGCGCGCAAACCAGCTCGCCGGCAGCGAGCCTCGCCGCAGGCGCTTCGCCAGCTCGACGAGCAGCGCATCTCCGGCCTGGCGGCCGAGGCTGTCGTTCACGCTCTTGAAGCGCTCGACATCGAGCAGCTGCAGGGCAACGCGCTCGCCCTTTCGCGCCGCGTCATCGAGCTGGACCTTCAGGCGCTCGTGGAACAGCGTGCGGTTGGGCAGCCCGGTGAGCGGATCGTAATAGGAGAGGTAATCGAGCTTTCGCGCCTTCTGGATGTGGTCGAGCGCGAACGAGACGTCGCCCGCGAGCTCGGAGAGCAGCCGCAGCTCCTCATCGTCAAAGAAGCCGACGTCCGCCGCATACAACGCCAATACGCCGGCGGCCTCTGCCTCCAGGACGAGCGGCAGCACGGCGAGCGAGTTGATGCCGCGCTCGGCGAGCTGCTTGCGCATCGGCCGCTGCGGATCGTTCCTGACGTCATTCGAGACGACCGCCGCGCGCGCTCGGATCGCCTGCCCGGCAAGGCCATGCCCGCCGGGCTTGCTCTCGAGTACGGCGAGCGGCGCGGCGTCGAGGAACGCGCGCACGCCGTTGCCGGCGGCGGCCACCGGGCGGACGAGCGACGCCTGTTGGTCGACGATCCCGATCCACGCCATCACGAAGCGTCCGGCGTCCACCGCCACGCGGCAGGACTGCTCGAACAGTTCCTGCTCGTCGCGGATGCGCACGATCGCCGCGTTGATGCCGCTCAGCACCGCGTACACGCGGTTCAGGCGCTTGATCCGCTCGTCGGCGAGCTTTAGCTGCGTGATGTCCTGCAGCGTGTTGAACCAGCGCACGCGGCGAGCGCCATCGGACTCGCCGCCGAGGGGCTCCATCGTCTGTCGAACGTGGATGACGCCGCCGTCGGGGCGCTGCAGCCGGTATTCGAGCTCGGTGCGCCTGCCGGACTTGGCCGCTTCGATGGACGCGGCGCGAAACCGAGCGCGATCCTGAGGGTGCAGGAGCTCGAGCCATGCGCGCGCGCCGCGGGGCACAGCATCCGGCGCGACGCCGGCGAGCTGCGGCAGCGTCTCGGACCAGCTCTGGAAGGCCCCGTCCGGAGCGGTGAGCACGTGCGCGAGCTTTGCTATCGCTTGCGCCTGCCTCAGCTGCGCTTCGCGCTCGCGCAGCGCTCCATTCAGGCGCATGACCTCGGTCACGTCGCGGGAAATGCCGTCGGCGCGTACCACCGCGCCGGCCGGATCGGTGACGAAGCGTCCGCGCGCCTGGATCCATCGCACCTCACCCGACGGGCGCACGATGCGGTATTCGGACTGATAAGCGCCCCGCACCGGCACCTGGAACAGGGCGAGCATGCGCTGGCGATCGTCCGGGTGCACGAGGCGCCTCCACGTCTCTCGGCTTTCGTAGAACTCCTTCTGACCGCGGCCAAAGACTTCCTTGGCAGCCGGACTGACGTAGAGCACTTCGAGCGAGGGAATCTCGATCGACCAGACGACGTCCGGCAATGCAGAGACCACCGCGGTCAGGCGCTCCTGCAGCGCAGCGAGCTGCGTCTCGGCCGCGCGCCGCGCGGCCCGCTCCTTCGTCGCCAGCACCGCCTTCTCCACCGCTCGCGGCAGCCGGGCCAGCCGGTCCTTGAGCAGGTAATCGTCGGCACCGAGCCGCATCACTTCGGCGGCCTTTTCCTCGCCGATCGAGCCCGAAACGATGATGAACGGAATCTCGAGCGAGCGTTCCTTGATCACCTTGAGCGCGTCGAGCGCCCCGAATCGCGGAAGTGCGCAGTCCGCGAGAATCACGTCGGGCGCGGGAGCGAGCGCCGAGCGGAACGCGGCTTCGCACTCGACGCGCACTGTCTTGATCGAATAACCGGCCGCGGTGAGCACGCGAACCATCAACTCGGCGTCGGCCGGGTTGTCTTCCAGGATCAGCGCATGCAACAACAGGCTCGTCACGGTCTTGACACTGGCTGCGGAGCGCAGCGCAACCGTCCGCTGCCTTCGACCGGGCAGGCGGCAGCCGGAAAGGTCGCTATCGAAGAGTCTGCCTAGGGATGCAACCGATTTCTGTCGCCCTTCGCCCGAGCGCGACCGTCCGACAATTCCCGACGTGCGGCTATTCGAGCTCGACCACGCCGCGCTTGATGGCGAACTTCACGAGCGACGGAAGATCGCGGACCTCGAGCTTCTCCATCAGCCGCTCGCGATAGGTTTCTACGGTCTTGCGGGAAAGCGACAGCCGGGTCGCAATGCCAACGATGGAGTGACCCTCGGCGAGCATCTTGAGGACCTGGCGTTCGCGGGCGCTCAGGCGCGACAACGCATCTTCGGAGCCCGCAAGCATGCGCTCCACCAGATCCTCGGTGAGCGGTTTGCTGAGATAGCGCCGCCCGGCGTGCACTGCGCGGATCGCGTCGACCAGCTCCGCGCCCGCGCAGGACTTCAGCACATAGCCGGTCGCCCCGGCCTGCAACGCCTGATGCACGTGCCCGGTGTTGGAGTACATCGAAAGAATGATCACGCGCGTCTCTGCGCGCCGCTCGCGGATTATTTGCGCCGCTTCGGTACCGTTCATCTCGGGCATCGCCTGGTCCATGACGACAATGTCCGGCGCGGTCTCGATCGCGCAGCGCACCGCCTCGAGGCCGGTGGCGGCGACCGCCACCACGCGCATGTCGGCACGAGAATCGATCAACGAACGCAAACCGTCGGTAATTACCCGGTGGTCGTCGGCCAGCAGCACGCGGATCGTCACAGCGGCACCGTGACGGTCAGACGAGTGCCGCGCTCGGCAAGCCGCGCCACTTCGAAGCGTCCGCCCACCGCCTGCGCGCGCTCGCGCATCGTCACCATGCCGAGTCCGCTGGCGCGCCGCGGCGAGGGGC
>DASQIG010000450.1:0-3643 GCA_035631735.1 Burkholderiales bacterium
GGCGCCGATCAGCACCAGCCGCCAGCGCGGCCCGTGCACCGACGAGAGCACGCGTCCGTCGAACTCGAGCACGTCCTGCCACCGCCCGGGCTCCAGGGTGGCACGCCCGGTGTCCATTTCCAGGCGCCGGCGCACGAGCTGTTGCTTGCCGATGCGCTCGAGGAGCTCGGCAACGCGCGTCTGCTCGCTCACCGGCTCGACGACGAGCTGCAGCGTGCCGCCGCACGGCAGGCCCCAGCGCGTCGCTTCTTCGTTCGTCACGCCGTAAGTGATCAGCTGCGGCTTCTGCGCGGCAACGGCCTTGGAGCGCACTTTCTCGATGAGATCGTCCTCGACGCAGCCGCCAGACACGGAGCCGACGACCTGCCCGTCGTCGCGGATCGCGACCATCGCGCCGACCGGCCGCGGCGCGGAGCCCCAGGTCTTGACGATGGTGCCGAGCGCGACATGCCGGCCCTGCCTGCGCCAGGCTTCGGCCGTGCGCAGTACTTCGATATCGACGCTATCCATGCGGAAATGTTATCGCAACGCGGCAGCCGCGGGTCGCAGATGAGCCGCCCGTTGCATCCGTAATGGAAATGGTCGCGCCATGTCCCGCGGCGATCTCGCGCACGATGGCGAGGCCGAGGCCGGAGCCGGTGCCCGGCGTGCCCGGCACGCGGTAGAAGCGCTCGAGCACGCGCTCGCGCTCCGGCAGCGGGATGCCGGGGCCGTCGTCCTCGACTTCGAGAAACGAATGCGTGCCATTGCGGCCGGTGCGCACGGTGATGCGCGCGCCGCGCGGCGAATATTCGATGGCGTTGTGCACCAGGTTGGCGAGCGCCTCGCGCAGCAGAAATGCATCGCCCTGCACCGGCGCCCAGTCGAGCTCGAAGCCGAGATCGACGTCGCGCGCCAGCGCCTGGTGCACCCACCCGTCGGCCTCGCTCTCGGCGAGCGCCTTGAGATTGAGCTCGGCGGCGTTGCCGCGCGCGCCGGGCTCCGCGCGCGCGAGCGCGAGGAGCTGGTTCGCGAGGCGCGCGGTGCGGATGGTCGCCTGATGCACCTGCTCCAGCTCGGCGCGCACTTCGGGCGGCAGCGGTTTGGCGAGCGCGAGCTCGGTGTGCGCCTGTAGCCCCGCCAGCGGCGTACGCAGCTGGTGCGCGGCGTTCGCCAGGAAGCGCTGCTGGTTGCGGCTGGCCTGCGCCACCTCGTCGAGCAGCCCGTTCAGCGCGCTCACCAGCGGACGCGTCTCCTCGGGCGTGTCGGCAGCGGCGATCGGGCGCAGGTCGCCCGGCGAGCGCGCCTTGATCTCGTCGGACAGGCGCGCGAGCGGTCCGAGGCCGCGCTTCACGCCGAACCACACGATCAGCACCGTGGCGATGGCGATCAACATCTCGGGCAGCAGCGACGAGAACAGGATGTCGCGCGCCATGCGGCGCCGCTTCACGGTGGTTTCGGCGACCACCACGCTGCATGCAGCGTCGCCGCATTTCGCCGGCACCGCGACGGCGCGCACCTTCTGGCCCTTGTACGCCGTGTCGTAGGAGATGAAGCCGTCGCGCGCTTCGCGCTCGGGCGGCGGGCCCGGCAGCCCCTCGTCGCCCGCGATCGGCTCGCCATCCGGGCCGAGCACCCGGTAATACACGCTGTCGTAGCTGTCGCGGCGCAGCACCTGGTCGACCGCGCTCGGCAGCTCGAGCCGATAGCCGCCCGCATCGCCCGTGCGGATGTAAGTGCCGAGCGAGATGCCGGCGTCGATCAGGCCCTGGTCGTAGGCCAGCGTGGCGGGTTCGATCGACGGGTAATAGGCGACCAGCGCGCCGAGGACGAGCAGCGCCCCGATCGGCAGGAGCAGCATCCGCAGGAGGTGCGCGCGGAGGCTGCGGGCAGCCATGCGCTAGGCTCCCTTGTACTCTTCCAGCATGTAGCCGAAGCCGCGCACGGTGCGGATCTTGATGCCGGCGGGCTCGAGCTTGGAGCGCAGCCGCGAGACGTACACCTCGATCGCGTTCGGCGAGAGGTCGTCGCCCCAGCCGGCGACCGCCTGGATGATCGCTTCCTTGGAGACGATCTTCTCGACCTTGCCGAGCAACACCTCGAGAACCGCCCATTCGCGTGCGGCGAGCTCCAGCGGCTCGCTTTTGAGGAAGGCGCGGCGCGCCACCGTATCGAGCGCGAGCGGCCCATGCACGATGCGCGGGCCGCCGTGGGCCTGCGAGCGACGCAGCAACGCGCGTACCCGCGCAGTGAGCTCCGGCATGGCGAACGGCTTCACCATGTAGTCGTCCGCACCCAGGTCGAGGCCGCGCACGCGGTCGTCGATCGCGTCGCGCGCGGTGAGCACCAGCACCGGCAACGGGCCGTTCTTGTCCGGCGAGCCCGCGCGCAGGCGCCGCAGCACCTCGAAGCCGTCCATCTGCGGCAGGCCGATGTCGAGGATCACGAGGTCGAAGCGCTCCTGCGCCGCAGCGAGCACGGCCTGCTCGCCGCGCGAAGTGACGTCCACCGCGTGGCCCTCGGCTTCCAGGATGCGGCGCAGCCCCGAGGCGAGCGGCGCGTCGTCCTCAACGATGAGCAATCTCATGACCGAGATGGGTCTAATTGTCCCGTGGGAAATGCTACGATTTCCTTCCCCCGCTAGGCAATCCCGAGGAGGAGGCCCGCATGTCGGTACGCGTATCCATGAAGGTCAATGGGAAGCCGGTGTCCGCGGACATCGAGGAGCGGACGCTCCTCGTCACGCTGATCCGCGAGAACCTGCGGCTCACCGGCACGCACGTCGGCTGCGACACGGCGCAGTGCGGCGCGTGCACCGTCCACCTGAACGGAAGAGCGATCAAGAGCTGCTCGATCGTCGCCATGCAGGCCGAGGGCGGCGACATCCTCACGATCGAAGGCGTCGCTCATCCCGACGGAACCTTGCATCCGATGCAAGCGGCGTTTAAGGAAAACCACGGCCTGCAGTGCGGCTTCTGCACGCCGGGCATGGTGATGAACGCGCTCGACTTCGCGAAGAGCCATCCGAACCCTTCCGAGCAGGAAGTGCGCGAGAGCCTCGAGGGCAACCTGTGCCGCTGCACCGGGTATCACAACATCGTCAAGAGCATCATGGCCGGCGCGCGCGCCATGGCCGGCGCGAAATGAGAGGAGCGCACCATGACCACATCGCTCATCGGAGCACGCGTTGCGCGCAAGGAAGACTACCGTTTCCTCACCGGCGCCGGGCAATACACTGACGACGTAGCGCTTCCCGGCCAGACTTACGCCGCGTTCGTGCGCTCGCCGCACGCGCACGCTGTTCTTCGTTCGGTAAAAACCGACAAGGCGAAGCGTGCCCCCGGCGTGATCGCCGTCTACACCGGCGCCGAGCTCGCGGCGGCGAAGGTCGGCGGCCTGCCCTGCGGCTGGCTGATCACCGACGTCAAGGGCCAGCCGATGAAGGAGCCGCCGTATCCGGCGCTCGCGCAAGGCAAGGTGCGCCACGTCGGCGAGCGCGTCGCCGTGGTCGTCGCCGAATCTACAGCGCAAGCGCGCGATGCTGCCGAGCTGGTGGAGGTCGATTACCAGCCGCTGCCCGCGGTCGCATCGGGCGCCAAGGCGCGTAGCGGTCCGGCGATACACGAGATCGCGCCGGACAACACCTGCTATGTCTGGGCGCTCG
>DASQIG010000451.1:0-2267 GCA_035631735.1 Burkholderiales bacterium
ATGAACGCGACCCCGTTCAGGCCGAGAAGGGCGGCGAGCGCGGCGACACCGACGCCGAGCGCGGCCGGGTGCCTAAGGGGACTGCGTTTGACGCGGATCAAAAGCCCGCCGCCGCTGCCATTCATAGTTGGATCAGTGAACTACCCCGCATGCGAACTCGTTATCGACCCGGTGCTCATCCGCAAGTACGACGTCAGCGGGCCGCGCTACACGTCGTACCCGACCGCCGATCACTTCGTCGAAGCCTTCGGCGACGCGCAGCTTCGCCAGTGGCTTGCAAAGCGCAGCATCGGCGGCATCAGTCAGCCGCTGTCCGTTTATGTGCACCTGCCCTTCTGCGAGAGCATCGGTTACTACTGCGGCTGCAACAAGGTCGTCACGCGCGACCATGGTCGCTCGCTGAAGTATATCCGCTACCTCGAGCGGGAATTGGACCTCATCGCGCCCCTCGTCGGCAGCGATAGCTCGATTTGCCAGCTCCACTGGGGCGGCGGCACGCCGACTTTCCTGTCGCGCGAGGAGATGCGGGCATTGATGGGTGCAATCGACGCGCGCTTCAAGCGCTCGGCCGAGCCCGAGTGCGCCATCAAAGTGGACCCGCGCCGGGCCCCCGAGGGCACGATGGCATTCCTCGCTGAGCTCGGCTTCAATCGCGTCTCGCTCGGCGTGCAGGACTTCGACCACGAGGTACAGCGCGCCGTGCATCGGCTTCAGCCGGCCGAGCTCGTGCAGCGGGCGACGGCCGAGGCGCGCGCCGCCGGCTTTCGCTCGGTCAACTTTGACCTCATCTACGGCCTGCCGCGCCAGTCGCTCGACAGCTTCAACCGCACGCTTGATCGCGTGATCGAACTCGACCCGGACCGCATCGCACTCTACAGCTACGCGCATCTGCCGCAGCTTTTCAAGCCCCAGCGCCGTATCGCCCCGGCCGAGCTGCCCTCTGCGGAGACCAGGCTGCAGATCCTTACGCTCGCGATCGGGCGCCTTACGCGCGCGGGCTACCTCTACATCGGCATGGATCACTTCGCGCGGCCCGATGACGAGCTCGCCATCGCGCAGCGCCAGGGACGACTACAGCGCAGTTTCCAAGGCTACTCGACTTTTCCGGACGATCTCCTCGGCTTGGGCATCTCCGCGATCGGCAAGATCGGGCCGACGTACTACCAGAACCACAAGCGCCTCGACGACTACTACGCGGCGCTCTACGACGGGCGTCTGCCGGTGGCGCGCGGCATCGAGCTCACGGCTGATGATCTCGTGCGGCGCGCAATGATCCATGCGCTCGCCTGCCACTTCCGCGTGTCGATCGAATCGATCGAGCTCGCCTATCTCGTCAACTTCAAATCCCACTTCGCCGCCGAACTCAAGGACCTGCGGCAGCTCCAGAGCGAGGGCCTGGTCGACGTGACCGACGAATGGATCACCGTCACGCCACCCGGGCGGCTGCTCGTGCGCGTGATCTGCATGGTGTTCGACCGCTACCTGCGTGAAGCGCGCGCGCGGGCCTCGTACTCGAAAGTGATCTGAGTGAGCGCGTTCGCCGGCCGGCGCGTGATACCGATTCACCCGGCGCCCCCGCGCCAAATGGCCTGGCGTACGGTACCGACGTGCGCGGCTTGCTGCGCCTATAGGAGACATCCATGAAAGCGATTATGAAAATCCAACAAGAGCACCGCTCGATCTCGGCCGTGCTGCACGCGCTGAAGCAGCTCGCGCGCGACGCGCAGGATCCCAAGGTGAAACCGGATTTCGCCGTGTTCCGCGCGATCCTGCACTACATCGACCAGTTTCCCGAGCAGCTGCATCATCCGAAGGAAGACGAGTACCTCTTCCCGCCAATTGTGGCGCGCGTGCCGAAGGCGCAGACGCTGATCGATGCGTTACGCGCCGAACACAAGGAAGGTGAGAGGCTGATCCGCGAGCTCGAGCGCGCGCTCGTGCTCTTCGAGGACAGCTGGCCCAAGGGCGCGCCCGAATTCCTCAAAACGGTGGACGCGTATGCCGACTTCCACTGGAAGCACATGCGCAAGGAAGAAGAGCAGGTGCTGCCGCTCGCCGAGCGCTGCCTCTCCGAGCGCGACTGGCAGGCGATCGACTGGGCGTTCGACGCAAACAACGATCCGATTGCCGGCGTGAAGGAGCGCGACTTCAACGCGCTCTTCAGCCGCATCGTCAGCCTCGCGCCGGCGCCGGTCGGTTTCGCCGAGCCGTGGCGCAAGACGCAGGCCTGAGCGGATGAAAGCGTGGCGCGCGGGCAGCGCGGTCGA
>DASQIG010000452.1:0-3259 GCA_035631735.1 Burkholderiales bacterium
TGGATCGGGGCGGCCTTTCACCGCGCGGCCTTTTTCCCAGCGGTAGATGCCTTGCCCGGTCTTCTTGCCGAGCTGGCCGGCCTCGACCTTCGTCGCGACCACCTTCGGCACCGAAGTGGCGCCCTTGGCGAGCGATTTGCCGGCGTGCACGACGATATCCAGCCCGACGGTGTCGGCGAGCTCCGCCGGCCCCATCGGCATGCCGAACTCTTCCATCGCCGCGTCGATCGTCTCGGGCTTCACGCCCTCATCGATCAGCCGGAAGGCATTCTGCATGTATGGCCCCAGCACCCTGTTCACCAGGAAGCCGGGCGAATCCTTCACC
This sequence comes from Burkholderiales bacterium, assembly GCA_035631735.1. Lineage (GTDB taxonomy): Bacteria > Pseudomonadota > Gammaproteobacteria > Burkholderiales > SG8-39 > SCGC-AG-212-J23. Next base: position 326 of record DASQIG010000452.1, read on the forward strand.
GGCAGCGGCAGCTTGTCTATGTAGCGGACGAACGCGGCCGCGTTCTTCGCCATCTGCGGGCGTGTCTGCGCCCCGTGTACCACCTCGACCAGCTGGAGCAGCGGCACCGGGTTGAAGAAATGGATGCCCACCAGCCGCGACGGATCTTTCAGCGCCGTGACGATATCGGCCAATTTCAGGCTGGAGGTATTAGTCGCCAGGATCGCCTCCGGCTTGGCGATCGCTTCCAGCTTGGCGAAGAGCTCGCGCTTCGCCGGCAGGTTCTCGAAGATCGCTTCGATGATCACGTCGGCCTGCCGCGCGCCCTGGCCGCTGACGTCGGGAATCAGCCGGTCCATCGCGTCGCGCACCCGCCGGGGATCACGCAGGCGCCGGTTGAACAGCTCCGCTGCGCGTTTCACCGCGGGCGCGAGCCGATCGGGGCCGGTGTCCTGCAGGGTGACGGTGAGGCCGCGCATGGCGCAGATCGCCGCGATGTCGCCGCCCATGACGCCGGCGCCGACGATGTGCACGTGGCGCGGCTTGAAGTCGGAACCCTTGCCGAGCTGCTTGATCCTCTCCTGCAGGAAAAAGATGCGGATCAGATTCGCTGTGGTGGGATGCGCGAACAGGGACTCAACGGAGGCGCTAGGGTCGCCGGAGGCGGCGAACGGATTGCCGTCGTATTTGCGCCAGAGCTCGAGGATCGCGTAAGGCGCGGGGTAATGCGCGCGGCGCGCTTTGCGTGCGACCTGCTTGCGCGCTTGCGCGACCACGAGCCCGCGCAGGGGGCCGGCCATGAGTCGATTGGCAAAACTCAAACGCCGGCGGGGCCGCGCTTCCAGCGTGATGATGCGCGCGGTGTTCTCGAGGATGCGCAGCGGCACCGCCTGGTCGACCAATCCCATTCTTTTCGCGCGGCGTGCGTCGACCGATTTGCCGGTAAGCAGCATGTCGAACGCAGCCGCGGGCCCGACGAGCTTCGGCAGCCATTGCACGCCATGCCACGCCGGCATGATGCCGAGCATCACTTCGGGGAGCGCGAAGCGCGTCTTCGGCTCGTCCAGCGCCACGCGGTAGCGGCAGGCGAGCGCGAGCTCGACGCCGCCGCCCATGCAAAAGCCGTTCACCATGGCCGTGGTCGGGAACCGGAGCTCCCTGAGCTCTTCGAGGACGTCCCAGCCGAGCTTGACGAACGCCATCGCCTCCTGCGGCGACTTGAAACGCGTGAATTCCTCGACGTCAGCGCCGGCGATGAAGTTCTCCTTCGCCGAGCGGATGACGAGGCCTTTGGGCTGCTCGGCGGCAATCGCGCGCAGCGCGCCGCGCAGCTCCTCGAGTGCCTGGCGCGAGAACGTGTTGGCCGATTCGCCCTGCTTGTCGAACGTCAGCCAAGCCAGCCGGTCCCGATCGATTTCCCAGCGCCAATGCTTCAGCAGCACCTGCGGATCGATGCGCTCCATCGCGCCTCCTCTATACCGCTTCGACGAGCATCGCGCCGCCGAGGCCGCCGCCGATGCAGATCGAGGCCATGCCGCGCTTCTTCCCCGTGCGCTTGAGCGTCTTCAGGAGATGCAGAACGATGCGCGTGCCTGATGCACCGACCGGATGGCCGAGCGCGATGGCGCCGCCATCGACGTTCAGCCCGCTTTGATCAAGCTCGCCCATCGCGCCGTCGAGCCCGAGCTCCTCGCGGCAGTACTTGTCGTCCTTCCAGGCCGCGAGGCAACCCAGGACCTGGGCGGCGAATGCTTCGTTGATTTCCCAGTAGTCGAGATCGTTGAGGCGGAGGCCATGGCGCTTGAGGATCGGCGTAGCCGCGTGCACCGGCCCGAGGCCCATCTGCGCCGGATCGAGCCCCGCCCATTCGGAATCGAGGATGCGACCGAGCGGCTGCAGGTTGCGCTCGCGCAACGCGTCCTCGTCTGCCAGCAGCAGCCAGGCGGCGCCGTCGGTGATCTGCGAGCTGTTGCCGGCGGTGACGTTGCCGTACTTGCGGTCGAAGAAGGGCTTGAGCTTGGCGAGCGATTCAACGGATGCATCCGGGCGGACGCCATCGTCCAGCGCGTATGCCTTGCCGCTCGCATCGTAGAGCGCTTCGACCTCGCCGCCGCCCGGCGCGAGCTGGCCGTCGGCCTGCGCTTTGGCGACGCGCTGATGCGAGCGCACGGCAAAGGCATCCATCTGCTCCCGCGTGATGCCGAAGCGGTACGCGAGGTTCTCCGCAGTCTGGCCCATCAGGAGGCCGACCATCGGGTCGGTGAGTCCCTTCATGATGCCGATCACGGGCTTCAGCACCGCGCCCACCGGCATGCGCGCGAAGAGCGCGAGGCGCTGGCCGGTGGACTTCGCCGCCGCCATGTCGGAGAACCAGAGCACCATCTTGTCGCCATAGAGGAGCGGTGCGCGCGAGAGCGCATCGACGCCGCCGGCGAGCACCAGCTGCGAGCGCCCCGCGAGGATGTTGTTGATGCCGGAATCGACCGCCTGCATGCCGCTGGCGCAATTGCGCATCACCGTCCAGCCCGGCACTTTCTGCCCGCAGCCCATGCGCAGCGCCGCGACGCGGCCGATGTTCACCTCGTCTACCGAGGGCGCCGCGCAGCCGAGGATCACCTCGTCGAGCTCACTGGGCGCGAAGGGCTGGCGTACCAGTAATGTGCGCCCCGCCTGCGTTGCCAGGTCGGCGGCGGAGAACGGTCCCGGGCGGTTGCGCGATTTCAGGAACGGCGTGCGCGCGCCGTCGACGATGTAGACGGGCTTCATGCGGCCTTCACCAGCCGTTGCTCGGTGTGCTCGGCCAGCTCTGCGCGGCCGAAGTCCTGCGGGAAGTCGTCGACCTTGATGACGCTCTTGCGCAGCGCTTCCTTCTTCTGCCACTGCGCGTACTCGTCGGCGGTGATGAGCCCTTTCTCTCTTGCGAGCAGGCCGATGTCGGCGCCGGGCTGCGGGTGG
>DASQIG010000453.1:0-4862 GCA_035631735.1 Burkholderiales bacterium
ACGAAGATGCCGTCGGCCGCCTGCTCGATCAGCGTGCGGAACTTAGTCTCGCTGCGGCGCAGCTCGGCCTCGGCGCGCACCTGCTCGGTCACGTCCTGCAGCGTGTTGAACCAGCGCGCCGTGCTCGTCGCCTCGCCTTCGCCCGTGAGCGGCTCCATGGTCTGGCGCACGTGAATCCATTCGCCATCGGCCCGGCGCAGCCGGTACTCGACGTCGGCCCGCTGGTGGCGCTTGCCCGCCTCGATGGCCTTGGCGCGGAAGCCCGCTTGATCTTCGGCGTGCAAGAGCTCGAGCCAGGCTCGCGTCGAGCGCGGCAGCCTGGAGGGCTCGACGCCTGCGAGCTGCGGCAGCGTGTCGGACCAGCTTTCGAACGAGCCGTCCGGTCCGGTGATTACATGCGCGAGTCTTGCCATCAGCTGCGCGCGGCGCAGGCCAGCCTCGCTCTGCGCGAGCGCCACCTGCGTGTGCCGGCGTTGGCTGATCTCGATTTGGAGCTGCGCGGCGTGACGCTGGATCTCGTCGTACAGCGTCGCGTTTTCGTACAGCAGCGCGAGCTTCCTCGTCATTACCGAGCCAACGCGCGCGTCCTCCTCGCCGAATCCGGCCTCGCTGCGGCTGTTGGCGAAGTAGATCCAGCCATACACGCGCTCGGCCGAGGCGACCGGCAGGCCAAGCAGGTCTCGCACCGCCGGATGACCTGGCGGCAAGCCCTCAGCGGCTTTCTTGCGGTCGGCGCTGCGGGCGCGCAGTACGCGTTCACCGGAAAGCAGCGTCGCGAACAGTCCCGCACGACCGGCAGCACCGCGCAACAGGGCGGCGTCGAAGCCTTTCGCCAGCGTGAACTCGATGGCCTGCTCGCTCGGGCCGAGCATGCCGGCGGCGGCGTAGTCCGAGCCGATGAGGTCACACGCGGCGCTGAAGAAAAGCTGGAGCAGGCGAGCCGGGTCGCGCTCGCTCATCATCTCCATGCCGACCTCGAGCAAAGCCGAGAGCCGCGCCGTGATGCGCTGCATGGCGGCGACGTTGTCGGCGAACTTCCTCGATAGCTCCTTGACCGACTCGCGATTCGAGCCCGGCTTTCCGCTCGCTTGCGCCGCGTCCTCGAAGCGCGCCCGCACCTGCTCGAGGTCCTTGAGATAGAGGGTCATCGAGTCGTCGAAGGATTGCACGGCTTGCGCCGCGGGCCCGGCCGTCCTGGCAGCCGCGGGCAGCGCGGCGCGCCGCACACCGAGGGCCTGGCTCACCGCATCGAGGACTTCCTGCGGCTCTGCCGGTTTCGACAGAACCTTCTGCACGCCGCAGCTCTTGGCAAGGGCCTCCGCTTGCGGCGTGCTATAGCTTGCGGTGTAGAAGATCACCGGGGTGGCCGCGAGCTCGGTATCGGCGCGCAGCCGCTGCACGAATGCATAGCCGTCCATCCGAGGCATCAGGATGTCGGTCACGACGAGGTCGGGACGCTCGCTGCGCGCGAGCTCCAGCGCCTGGGCACCGTCCCCAGCCTCGACGAGCCGGTGGCCGCCGTAGCCGAGGAGCGTGGTGAGGAACTGGCGGTTGCTCGGGCGGTCGTCGACGATGAGGATCGTCGCCACGCTCAATCCGCGCTTGGCTGAGCGAAGCAGGCTTCGATCTCACGCAGGAGGTCCTGCGGCTCGATCGGGCGAAACAGATATTTGTCCGCGCCGAGCGCGAGACCTTTTTGCCGCTCGCCCTCGGTGGTCATCGTCGCCGTGATGAAGACGAATGGGATGGCACGCAGCCGGGCGTCCGCCTTGACCGCCTGTATGAAGTCGTAGCCGCTGCCGTCGCTCATGCAGACGTCCGAGAGGATTAGGTCCGGCTTGCTCGCGCGGGCAAGGCGCAGCGCTTCGCGCAGCGTAAGCGCCGTCACCACTTCGTACCCGGACGCACCCAGGATGCTCGAGGCGAGCTCGAGGTTCACCATCCGGTCATCGGTCACGAGCACGGTTCGTCGCCGCGCCGGCTTCGGCAACGCGGCCGCAGTGTCCGAGACCGCGCGGGTTCCCTTCGCGCGCAGCTCCGGGCGCAGGAACGCCTGTACCTGCGCAACGAAGGTCTCGGGCGCAATCGGCTTGGAAAGATAGCCGTCGAACCCGGCGGCGAGCGTCTTGTTGCGATCGTCCACCATCGCGAACGCGGTCACCGCGACGAGGGGAATGCCGCTCAGTGCCGCATCGGCTTTAAGCTTGCGCGCCACTTCGTAGCCATTCATCGAGGGCAGCTGGATGTCGCAGACGATCAGGTCGGGCCGTTCGCGCTGTGCGGCCTCGAGGCCTTCCTTGCCGTCGCGCGCGACGAGCGTCGCGTAGCCGAAGGCCCTCAGGAGATAAGTCATCAGCTCCAGGTTCGCCAGGTTGTCCTCGATCACCAGGATGCGCGCGGCCACGGCTCAGCCCTGCGGCAGCTGCAGCGTGAAAGTGCTGCCCTTGCCGTAGTCGCTGCGGCAGCTGATCGTGCCGCCCAGCAGCGCAGCGAGCTTCTGGCTCAGATGCAAGCCGAGCCCGGTGCCTTCCTGGGTGCGCCGCACGGTGGAATCCACCTGGGTGAAGGCGTTGAAGAGACGAGCCTGGTCGGCGGGACGAATGCCGACGCCGGTGTCTTCGACGTCGATCTCCACGACGCCTTTGCCATCGAGCTGGCGCTTGTGCAGCACGAGGCGCACCTTGCCATGCTCGGTGAACTTGATCGCGTTGTTGAGGAGGTTGAGAACGATCTGACTGAGCGCCCGCCGGTCGGTGCGCAGCGTCACTGCCGCGGCGGGCGCGGCGACATCCAGCGCGAGCCCCTTGGCTTCGGCGAGCGGTCGCAACGCAGCCGCCGACTCCTCGAGCACCGCCTGGCATTTGACGCTCTCCACGCTGAGCTCTACCTTGCCCGCCTCGATCTTGGCGAGGTCGAGGAGATCGTTGATCAGCGCGAGCAGGTGCTTGGCGCTTGCCTGGACGGTCTTCAGCTGTTTCTCCTGGTCCGCGTTGAGCGGGCCGGGCAGCTTCATGAGCAGCGTGCCGGTGAAGCCGATGATCGCGTTGAGCGGCGTGCGCAGCTCGTGGCTCATGGTGGCGAGGAAGCGGTCCTTCGCCAGGTTCGCGTTCTCGAGCTCGAGGTTCTTTTCCTGCAGCGCGCGCTCGAAGCGCTTGCGCTCGCTGATGTCGCGGATCGCGCTCGAGACGAGCGTGCCCTCCTCGGTCTCGAGCGGGCTCAGGCTGATCTCGATCGGGAACTCGTGGCCGTCCTTGCGCCGGCCGTAGAGCTCCAGGCCCACCCCCATCGGACGCACCTTGGGATCGGCGAAGAAGCCGTTGCGGTGGTCCGGATGCTTGGCGCGGTAGCGCTCGGGGAGCAGCATCTCGATCTTATGCTCGAGCAGCTCGGCGCGCGAGAAGCCGAACAGCTTCTCGGTCTGCGAGTTGACCAGCACGATCTTGCCCTGGCGATTGACGATGATGATGGCGTCGGGCGCCGACTCGAGCAGCCCCTTGAACTTGGATTCGGCCTTCTTGCGCTCGCTGATGTCGCGGATCGCGCTCATCGTCAGCGTGCCCTCGTCGGTCTGCAGCGGGCTCAGGCTGATCTCGACCGGGAACTCCGAGCCGTCCTTGCGCAGGCCGTAGAGCTCGAGGCCCATGCCCATGGTGCGGGTGCGCGGCTGCACGAAGTAGTTCGTGCGGTGACCGACGTGCGAGCCGCGGTAGCGCGGCGGCAGCAGCATCTCGATTGGCCGCGCCTGCAGCTCGGCAGCCTCGTAGCCGAACAGCTTCTGTGCCTGGGTGTTGGAGATGACGATGCGGCCGCTCGGGTTGACCATCACGATGCCGTCGGGCATCGATTCGAGCAGATCGCGAAAGCGCGCCTCGACCAGCTTCGCGTCGCGCAGCACCTTCAGGTCGGTGACGTCCTTCTTCGTCGAGAGGACAAACTCGACTTGCCCGTCCGCGCCGCGGTACGCCTTGTTGGAGATGTCGACGTTGACGGGCGAGCCGTCCTTCCTGAGCCGAATCCCCTCGTAGACTGCGGCGCCCTTTTCAAGCGACTGGCGCAGAAGCCTGCGCTCTTCGTCGAAGCGGTCTCGCGGGACGATGATGTCCTCGACCGCACGGCCGAGCGCCTCGGCGCTGGTGTAGCCGAAGATGGCCTCCGCGCCTTTGCTCCAGTACAACACCTTTCCCTCCGGCGAGGTGGCGATCACCGCGTCGGGGGACTCATCCAGCAGGAGCCTGCCGAAATCCGTTCTCACGCGCCCTCCCTCCCAGGGGAAGCGCTCTTATGCGACCCGCTCCTCTACGGGCCATAAATGCGCATCAAATTGAGTATAGTCTTCGCCCGCCTCGCGGGCAGCGGAATATGCGGCGCATGATCAAATCGCGTCACATTGTCCGTGTGCGCCGCAGAGGCCGCGTTCGGCGCCGCAAAGACCTAGCTCAGTCGACCTGCCGGAATTCGCCCTGCAACAGCATTTGGACGAAGAGCCGCACCTTGGCGCTCGCCTCGTCGGCGAGCGAGGTGAACTCCATGCCGGCGAGGTTGCGGCCGTTCTGCTCGCGGCTCGCAACGATGCGCGCATAGATGTCGCTCGCGCGATAGCCGAGCGCCGGCAGCTCGAACGCGAGCTTGAGCTCCGCGTGCCGCGGCAGCGGGCGCTCGAGCTCCGCGAGCACGCCGTTGTAGCCAATGTCGCGGATCACGCCGCGCGCTGCGTCCGCGCTCACGACCTTCCCTTCGAGCAGCCAGTAGCTGAAATCGAGCCGCACGGGGACGCGCGGGCTCTTGCGCACCTCCTGGCGCGGCACCATTTTGCCGAGCGCCGGAATGCCGAGCGCCTCGCGCACGCGGGCGCGCTCGGACTT
>DASQIG010000454.1:0-5332 GCA_035631735.1 Burkholderiales bacterium
GAGCGCGGAATGCTTTCCTCGGCGCCGCAGTGATGACAGCGCAGGCGCCGATCCGCGGCGTGGAGGACAAGGTGCGCAGTGCAGCGGCCGCAGGCGGCGCACCAGCCGCAGGCTTCGCACGTCAGCACCGGCGCATAGCCGCGGCGGTTGATGAACACCAGGCTCTGCTCGCCGCGCGCCAGGCGCGCCGCGATCGCCGCCAATACCGGCGGCGCGAAGCCCTCGTCGCGCGGCTGCTCGCGCAGGTCGATGGTGCGCACGATGGGCATCTCCGCGCCGGCGGCGGCACGGTCGGACAGCTCGAGGCGCTCGTAGCGTGCCTGGCGGAAGTTGTACCAGCTCTCGAGCGACGGCGTCGCGCTGCCGAGGATCACCGGGCAGCCCGCGAGCTTCGCGCGGTACACCGCGGCGTCACGCGCCGAGTAGCGCAAGCCTTCCTGCTGCTTGAACGAGCCGTCGTGCTCCTCGTCGACCACGATGAGCGCCAGGCGCGGCAGCGGCGCGAGCACCGCGAGCCGGGTGCCGAGCACGATCGTCGCTTCGCCGCGGGCGGCGGCGAGCCAGGCGCTGGTTCGCGCCACATCCTCGAGCGCGCTGTGCATGAGCGCGAGGCGCGCGCGGGGAAATGCCTCGCGGAAGCGCGCTTCGAGCTGCGGCGTCAGGCTGATTTCCGGCACCAGGACGAGTGCCTGGTCGCCGCGGGCGAGCACGCGGGCGATGAGATTCAGATACACCTCGGTCTTGCCACTGCCCGTGACGCCGTGCAGGAGCAGCGGCGCGAACGTCCCCAGCCTGGCGGCAATCGCATCGACCACGCGCACCTGGTCGGCTGTCAGTGCATGCAGCGGCACGAAGTCGCTCCCGCCAGGCTCGCCGCCGGGCTCGAGCGCCTTGCGCGGCAAGGGCTTCACGGAGCGCAATCGCGGCGGCAGCGCTGCGACCACGGTCTCGCCGAGCGGGCGCTGGTAGTAGGACGAGAGAAAGCGCATCAGCTCGAGCCAGTCCGCGGGCAGCCGCGGCGCGTCGCTGCGCACGTCGATGATCGATTTCAGCCGCGCCAGCGCGACATCGCTCGCGATATCCGCTTCCATCACCACGCCGGTGTGGTTGCGCCGGCCAAGCTGCACCGTCACGCGATCGCCGGAAGTGAGTTGCGCACCGCTCGGCACCGCATAGTCGAAGAGCCGCGGCAGCGGCACGTCGAGCGCGACTCGGACGCACGAATTCTCTCGCTCGGGCAATGACTTAGTAGGTGTGGATAAACCTGTGGGTAAGCGCTTCATATCGGAGTAACACAGGCCGCGGAGCGCAGTTTCGCAGAGCGATCCTGCGCCTGAGCACGTAGTTTTCTCTCTTGTTTCAGCTGGTTAGCAGTCCGTCGGGGGAGCGCGCCAAGTGGAAGGGGCTTCCCCTATGAGCGCGCGAAATTTGTGCATAAGTCAAGAGGGTCCGCGAGTTTTCGCGCGCGCGCTGCTGTAAGCGCGCACTTCGTCTACAAGGGCAGCGACGGCCGTCACCGGCGTCGCAGGCGCGATGCCGTGGCCCAAATTGAAGATGTGGCCGGGCTGTGGACCGAATGCATCGAGCACATTTCGCGCGGCTGCTCGCAACGCTTTCTCCGGCGCGAAGAGCGCCGCTGGATCGAGATTGCCTTGCAGCGCTACGCGTCCCGCCGCGAGCTCGCGTGCTGCACGCGCGTCGCACGTCCAATCGATGCCGACCGCGCGCACGCCGCTCACGAGCATCTCGCGCAGCCATGGAGCTCCGCCCTTCGTGAAGAGAATCGTCGGCACGTTGAGCGCGCGCACGATGCGGCGCGTGTAGTCGAGCGACAGTGGCACGTAATCCTCGTACGCCAGGACGCCGCCCCAGGTGTCGAAGATCATCGCCACCTGGATCCCCGACTCGATCTGTGCTTTCAGATAGGCGGTCACGGCCTGGGCGTTGACCTCCAGCAAGCGGTGGAGAAGATCAGGCCGCGCCTGGCGCATGGTCTTCACGGTGCGCCAGTCGTCGCTCGCGCCGCCCTCGATCATGTAGCAGGCGAGGGTGAACGGGCTGCCGGCGAAGCCGATCAGCGGCACGCGATCGGCCAGCGCGCGGCGGATCTGGCGCACCGCGTCGAGCACATAGCCGAGCTCCGCTGCCGGATCGGGCGCGGCAAGCGCGCCGATCGCGCGCTCGTCGCGCAGCGGCCGCTCGAAGCGCGGGCCTTCGCCTTCGGTGAATTGCAGGCCGAGCCCCATCGCGTCCGGAATGGTGAGGATGTCGGAAAAGAGGATTGCCGCGTCCAGCGCGTAGCGCGCGAGCGGTTGCAGCGTCACCTCGGTGGCAAGCGCCGGCGACTTCGCCAGCGCGAGAAAGCTGCCGGCTTTGGCGCGTGTCGCGTTGTATTCCGGGAGGTAGCGGCCCGCCTGGCGCATGAGCCAGATCGGCGTGTGATCGGTCGGCTGCAACGCCAGCGCGCGCAGCAGCGTGTCGTTCTTCAAATCAGCCGGCTCGTGATGTAGTTCCACTCCGGCGCGCTCACCGGCGTAATCGAGAGCCGGTTGCCGGGCCGCAACAGCACCATCTTCGCAAGCGGCTTGTGCTTGCGCAGCTCCGCGAGCGGCACGAGCCGCGTCTTGCGCAGCGCGCGCACGTCGACGGCTACCCAGCGCGGCGCGTCGCGCTTCGCTGCCGGATCGAAATAGGGGCTCTTGCGGTCAAACTGCGTCTCGTCCGTATATGCGGCCGAGGCCACCTCGGCGAGGCCGGCGATCCCGGGCTCCGCGCAGCTCGAGTGATAGAAAAGCACGCCGTCGCCGACGCGCATCTGGTCGCGCATCAAGTTGCGCGCCTGGTAGTTGCGCACACCGCTCCAGGGCGTGTTGCGCTCGGGCGCCGCGAGCACGTCGTCGATCGAGCACTCGTCCGGCTCGCTCTTCATCAGCCAGTATTTCATCGTTGTTCTGCGAGCGGAGCGTCCCCCGCTCGTGCCGGTGGGCTCGGCTCCCGAACCCTGGCTAAACAGGGTGGTCGCTTTCCGGTCACATCAGGTGCGTCCGGCCGCGCGCCGCAGTGTAGTACCGCGGGCGAGGGACGCTCACAACAGTGACACTAGGGCCGCAACCGAAGGAAGCTATCGGTTCGGAAAATATGAGCCCTGTCGTGCACAGCAGGGAACAGCAATCTTTTAGAACAACTTTTCCTGTTTTGCAATCGCCGCGTCGAGGCGCGACTCGATCGCAGAGAGGCGCTTCTTCGCCTGGCCCATGTCGAAGCCCGAGCCAAGCTTGACACTCAGCAATTCATGGGCCACGTTGAGCGCCGCCATCACGGCGATCCTTTCCGCGCCCATTACTTTGCCAGCGCGGCGGATCTCGTTCATCTTGCCGTCGAGGTACGCGACCGCCTGCATCAGCGCCTCGCGCTCGTTTTCCTCGCAGGCGACGCGGTAAGTGCGGCCGAGGAGCTGCACTTCGACGGTCTTGGCGGCTTCAGCCATCACCCGGGGAGCTTGCTAAGGAGGCCCTCGAGCTTCGACTTTGCGCCGTCGATCTTCTCGTGCAGGAGCTTCGCGTCCTTCTGCGCGGCTGCCAGCTGCTGGCGCAGCTCGCTGTTCTCCGCGCGCAACCGCTCGCATAGCCGCACGAACTGTTCGACCTTCGCTTCGAGGGAATTGAACTCCGCCTCCACGGGCGCGACTATGTTGCAAATTTCAAGCTGCGTCAAGAAGTAAGCGCGCCTTCTGCATGTACTTCATGACCTTGCCGCGCGGCCCGCGCGTAAGATTGCGCGGCTGCCAGGTGCTCGGGAACGAGGTGCAAAGCCTCGACTGCCCCCGCAACGGTAAGCGAGATAAGCCGCGTCACGGCCACTGCGCGCAAGCGTGGGAAGGCCAGCGGCGCCTAGGGCGCGGGAGATCGAATCTCCCGCTCCTGGGTCTCGCGAGTCCGGAGACCGGCCTGGAAGCCTTCTTAACCACTTTTAGGCGTCGGGGAAGACGCCAGGGAGGTTCCATATGCTGCGTTTCATTGGCGGTTTCCTCGCCGCCCTCGTTGTATCCGTTTGTCTCGCGCAGGACGACGTCGTCGTCATCACCGCCACGCGCTTCGCCGACTCGCGGCGCGACCTGCCGGTGGGTGTGACAGTTATCACGGCGGACGACATCCGCAAGAGCGCGTCGTCGAACCTTGGCGACATCCTCGCGCAGTACGGCCTGCTGCAGATTCGCGATCTCGCCGGCACCCAGAACCCGCAGCTCGACCTGCGCGGCTTCGGCATCACGGGGGACCAGAACACCCTGGTGCTGGTCGACGGGCTGCGCCTCACGGAGAGCGATCTCGAATCCGCCCAGCTTTCCGCGATCCCGCTGGAATCGATCGAGCGCATCGAGATCGTGCGCGGCAGCGGCGCGGTGCTCTATGGCGCCGGCGCGACCGGCGGCACCATCAACATCATCACGCGCCGTCCGCGGCCGGGTGAGCGCAGCGCGCATGCAATCGCGCGTGCCGGGGGCTATGGCACCGAAGAAGCGCGCGCCGCGTTCTCGCAACAGGGCGACACGCTCGGCGCGTCGCTCGCCGGCTCCTACGAGGACACCAATGGCTATCGGCGCAACAGCCGCTACCGCCAGCGGAACGCCCTCGCGCGCGTCGACGGCGACTTCGGCACCGCGCGGGGCTATTTCAAGCTCGGCGTGGATGAGCAGCGCCAGCGCCTGCCCGGCGCATTGACCGAGACCGAAATCGCCGCCGACCCGCGGCAGACCGACACGCCCGACGACTGGCGCGAGCGCGACGGCGCGCATGCCGCGCTCGGCGGCACGCAGCAGATCGGCGCGCACGAGCTTTCCGCCGACCTCGGCTATCGCAGCCGAACCACCCGCGCGTTTTTCGCCGCCTTTGGCGGGTTCTTCACCGACACCGATGCCAACCTCTGGAGCTTCACGCCGCGCGCGCGGCTGCGCTTTGACCGGCACGAGCTCATCGTCGGCGCGGATTATGAAACCTGGCAGTACCGCACGCTCAGTGCCGCGAGCCCGGCGGACACCGGCACGCCGTTTTCGCGCCGCACCGGCGACCAGACCAGCACCGGGTTCTACGCGCAGACCAACATCTGGGCCACGGCCAGCACGCGGCTAGTGCTCGGCGCACGCACGCAGCGCGTCGCGCAGCGCCTGACGGAGGAGGTGTTCCCGCTCGACGATCGGCGCAGCAACCCGCGCCTGCAGGCCTATGAGGCCGCGGTGCGCCAGGGCCTTGGCGGCGGCTGGTACGGCTATGCGAAATACGGCAAGAGCTTCCGGCTCGCCAACTTCGACGAGAACGCGTGCTTCTTTCCGCCGTGT
>DASQIG010000455.1:0-3182 GCA_035631735.1 Burkholderiales bacterium
CGCGTGCAGCTCAACAAGGCGATGATCGGCTTCCTCACGCATTCCGGGTACACGCACGGCGGCAACGGCTACGAGGGCGTCGCATTCCTGCTGCAGCGCTTCCGCGGCGTCGAGCTGCGCGATCCGGGCGACGCGGCGCACGGCATCGATCTCAAGGCGCTCGCACTCGCTTACGTGCGTCAATATGCGAAGCAGAAGGCGGCAGGGAAGGAGCTCGGTGCCGGGAGCCAGGCGATACCCTGCATCAACCATCCGGTGTTCAAGGACCGGCCGGTGAACGTCGATCCGCGCGAAGCGTACGTGCGGCAGCTCTTCGAGCAGCGTGGCGAGTACAACATCTTCCACGACTTCTACCGCACGCTGGTGCAGACGCTGTTCGATGAAGGCGTGACGCGCAATGTCTTCTGCGTCAACGTCGACGCGGTGATCGCCACGCAGCTGCTGAAGGCGCTCTGGCAACCCTACCGGCGCGGTGAGCTCGCGCCCGCGCAGCTCGAGACGGCGGCGTTTACCGTGTTCCTCTATGCGCGCATGATCGGCTGCGCCGCGGAGATCGACGACCACCTGAACCGCGGGCGCAACATGGACACGCGTACGCCCGCGTCGCAGTGCCGGTTCGTCAGCTGAAGCGCTATTGGAGGTTGCGGGCGAAGGTACGGCCGCGCAGCAATTCGTCGCCCTGCGGGTCCTCGGCGGCGAGCTCGACCGCGAAATCGGTGATCAGCGCGCGCACCTCGTCGTAGACGTCGCGGCCCCAGGTGTGGCCGGGCCAGCGCTGCAGCTCAACCTCGCAGGCGGCCAGGTCTTCGTCGAAGGAAAAGCCGAGGAGCGGCGGCATGCGATCGAAAAGCTCACGGGTCCGCGCCGCGATCAGCGCTTCGGCGCGCTCGAGCTCGATCGCTTGCGACTGAAGTGAGAGCGCCTTGGTTTCCATGGCCGCAAGGTAGGCCGCCGCGGCTGCGCCATGATGTCGGCCCGTCTCGGCTGCGTTACAACCGAAACCGGGCGGTGGGGATAAGCTGCGCGTGATGCGGCTGCTGCGCGTGGTCAGGGCGGTCCTGTGGTTGTTCGTCGGCGTGGGCCGGCGCTCGCGTGACCTCGAGGACGTGCATCCCGCCGCGATCATCGGCGTTGCGCTCGTCCTTGCCGTTGTGTTGGTGGCCGGCATCGCCACGCTGGTCCATTTCGTCGCGGTTCCCCCGCCGCGCCGCATCGGACCGGTCGAAGCGGGGCGCCCAGTGCCGCCCAAGCCGCACGGGCCGGTCGTCGTCGCCGACACCATGGAAGAGCGCACGCGGCCGTGCACCACCTGCCATGGCAGCGAGACGCAGGCGACGAAGGACGGCTTCTCGCCGCGCATCGCCGGGAAGCCCCCCGGCTATCTCTACAACCAGCTCGTGAGCTTCCGCGACGGCCGTCGCGGCTATCCGCCGATGGTCTACCTCGTGCAATACATGAGCGACGACTATCTGCGCGAGATTGCCGGCTACTTTGCCGAGCTCGAGCTGCCGTACCCGCCACCCGAATCGACCGCGCTGACGGCGGCTGAGAGCGCGCGGGCCCGGCAGATCGTGGAGCACGGCGATTCCGCGCGTGGCGTGCCCGCGTGCGTCGCGTGCCACGGCGCGACCTTGTCCGGCGTCGCGCCCGCCACCCCGTCGCTGCTCGGGCTGCCGCGCCAGTACATGAACGAGCAATTCGGCGCGTGGCGAAACGGCAAGCTCCGCTCGGTGGCGCCGGATTGCATGGCCGAGGTGGCACGGCGTCTCGCGCCGCAGGACATCTCCATCCTCACGTCGTGGCTCGGGGCGCAGCCGGTGCCGCCGCGCCTAAAACCGCAGAGCGGTTCCCGCAAGCTGCCGCTCCAGTGCGGCAGTGTCGAGAGCGCGTTGCGGCCTGTCGCGGCGGGCGCCACGACGCAGGGCGGGCGCGGCGCCCATCTGGTCGCCGCGGGTGATTGCATCGCCTGCCATACCGCCATCGGCGGCTTGCCGTTTGCCGGCGGGCGCGCCATCGACACGCCATTCGGCACCGTGTACTCGAGCAACATCACTCCCGATATCGCGACCGGCATCGGCGCCTGGTCGCGCGACGATTTCTGGCGGGCGCTGCACGAGGGCCGTTCAAAAGACGGACGCTTGCTGTACCCGGCCTTCCCGTACCCGAACTTCACGCAGGTGACGCGCGAGGACGCGGACGCGATGTTCGACTACCTGCGAACGCTCGCGCCGGTTGCACGGGCCAATACGGCGCACGCACTTCGCTTTCCCTACAGGACCCAGGCGGCGCTGACAGCATGGCGCGCGCTTTTCTTTCGCGCCGGCGTCTACGAGCCAGATGCGAAGCGCAGCGCCGAGTGGAACCGCGGCGCGTATCTCGTGAGGGGGCTCGGCCACTGCGACGCCTGCCATGCGAGCCGCAATATCTTCGGCGCGGTGAGCCACCGGCTCGACCTGGGCGGCGGGCTGATTCCGCTGCAGAACTGGTATGCGCCGCCGCTCGGCACGAGCGCCGGCGCGGGCATTGCCGGCTGGGATGCAGCGCACATTGCGGCGCTCCTCACGAGCGGCGTCTCGCCGCGCGCCATGGCGATGGGGCCGATGGCCGAGGTGGTGTACCGCAGCACGCAAAACCTGTCGCCGGAGGACGCTCGCGCCATCGCCGCCTATCTGCAGTCAGGCGCGTCACAAGCGCCGCAGCGCCAGGCAACCGCGGCAGAGCAGCGCACCATGGCACGCGGCGCGGCGGTGTACGCGGATCATTGCGCGGAATGCCATGGGGACAATGGCGAGGGCGCGCTGCCGGCCTACCCGGCGCTCGCCGGCAATCCCGGCATGAACGCGGTCGTCGCGGCGAACGGCATCAAGGCGGTGCTGAATGGCGGCTATGCGCCCGTGACGCGCGCCAACCCGCGCCCGTACGGCATGCCGCCGTTCTTCAGCAAGCTGAGCGACCAGGAAGTGGCGGCGGTGCTGACGTACGCCCGCGCGTCGTGGGGCAACGGCGGCGCGCCGGTGCCCGCGCTCGACGTGGAGCGCTACCGCTAGTAAACGGTTTCTACGGGGACGCCGAAGATGTAGCCGACACCGCGCTCGGTGCGGATGTAGCGCGGCTCGCCCGCATCGTGCTCGATCTTGCGCCGCAGGCGCAGGATCTGCACATCGATCGAGCGGTTGAACACC
>DASQIG010000456.1:0-1507 GCA_035631735.1 Burkholderiales bacterium
GATCGCCGGCCTGATGGGCCAGGATCCGCGCATCGTGCGCACCATCGCGTACAACGCAACCAAGGGCGGCCTCGTCAACTTCACGCGCGCGCTCGCCGCCGAATGGGGCCAGCACGGCATCACGGTGAACGCGATCTGCCCGGGCTTCTTTCCGTCGAAGATGACCAAGGCGACGCTCGA
The DNA here is from genome assembly GCA_035631735.1 of Burkholderiales bacterium. Lineage (GTDB taxonomy): Bacteria > Pseudomonadota > Gammaproteobacteria > Burkholderiales > SG8-39 > SCGC-AG-212-J23. The sequence goes on from DASQIG010000456.1 coordinate 181, forward strand.
CACGACGGGCGAGCTGATCCGCGACTGGACGCCGAACAAGCGCTTCGGCAACGACGAGGATCTCAAGGGCTTGACGGTGCTGCTCGCCTCGGAAGCATCGCGCCACATCACCGGGCAGGCAATCGCGGTAGACGGCGGCGCCACCGTGATATGAGTGACGCGCTTCAATTCGCGCGCGACTATCAGAAGCGCATCCCGTTCATCCAGCATCTGCAGATCCGCACCGAGGCGCTCGACAAAGGCACCGCACGGCTCTCGGTGCCGATCGAGCCGCATCTCACGAACAGCCTCGGCACCGTGCACGGCGGCGTGATCATGTCGCTGCTCGATGTCGCGCTCTGCACTGCGGCGCGCACGCTCCATCCGGAGTCGGTGGGCGTGATCACGATCAACTTGAGCACGTCGTTCATCGACTCGGGCGGCGGCGCCAAGCTCTACGCCGATGCCCGCGTGCTGAAGGACGGCCGCAGCATGAGCTTCGTCGAGGGCGAAGCGAAGAACGAGGACGGCACGCTCGTCGCCAAGGCGACCGCCACGGTGCGCGTGCTGCACAAGCAGGAGAAGCGATGAAGCGCGAAACCTTGCCCCGCAGGAAAGCAACCCTCCAGGCAGCCACGCGCGGCGTGCACCATCTCGCGCTCACGACCGAGGACATGCGCATGACGGTGGACTTCTACAGGCGCGTGGTCGGCATGCCGCTGGTGCACGCGATGAAGGTGCCGTCGGGCCTCGGCACCGGGCCCGCCAACCGCGGCAATCCGCCGTACGAGGAAATCCGGCATTACTTCTTCGACATGGGCAACGATTCGCTGCTCGCGTTCTTCGAGATCCCGCGGGGCGCCGAGCCGCGCGCAAAGCGCGATGCGATTGGCGGCATGCAACACGTCGCTTTCGCCGTGACGCCGAAGAATCTCGCCGCGCTGCGCAAGCGCCTCGCCGCGGCGAACGTACCGTACGACGGCCCGATCGACATCCTGCCCGGGCTGGTCTCGGTTTATTTCTTCGACCCGAACGGCATTCGCCTGGAGGCCTGCTGCCAGCCGGCGGCCGCCGAGCGGCCGCGCGTCATCGCCTCGGTCAAGCAGCGGCGCGACCAAGCGCGGCGCGAGCTCGAGACCATCGAGCCCGCGTGGGCCGGGGCTACAATCGCGGCGGGGAGGTTCACATGAGCGCAAATCCGCAAGCTGCCGCGACCGGCAACGAGCCGACCATCGTCCTGCCGGGCAACTTCATCCCGCAGGGCAGAGGCGTACCGATGGGCAACGGCTGGACCTGGCTGGCCGACGCCTGGTCCATCTTCCGCAAGGCGGCCGGCACCTGGATCGGC